>JBGTGJ010000225.1:0-9689 GCA_041746775.1 bacterium | reverse complement strand
TGCCATTTCCACCGACGCTTATTGTGATCAGGCTTATGACGATTCTTCTTTACGCTCTCTGACAAAACATCTTTTTCCTGGCTTACAAAAAATCAAAATTGAAAAAGAAACTACCTTTAAATTGGATGACCGGGAGGCGTTGCGTACCTCGTTAAATGCCATGTTTGATGGGCTTCCGGTGAAGGTTGAAACGGTAGTTTTAAAGAAAGATTGGTGCCTGTTTGATTTTTATTTAGTGAGCGCTCCCGAAAAATTTGGCGATGCACTTCCTTACTTTGAGGATTTCTATCAAGGTTTTTCCTATTCAGGAGGGATTTAATCCCATGCAACCCGAGGCTTCCGAAGTTAAAAATCCGATTGAGGCTGGTTTTCTAAAAATAGGAAAGGTGAGTCTTGATTTTCTGGGGTATTTGGGGGGATTAAGTCATCTCTCTGCTCTATTTTTTAAAGCTTTGTTTAAAAAAAGATTCCCATTTCAAGAAACGATTAAACAGTTTGAAGAGATTGGAATCAAGTCCGCCTCTTTAACCAATCTGATTGCACTGTTTACCGGTTTAGTCATTGCCGTTCAATTTATTGTCGGTTTGAAACGATTTGGGTTGCAACTTTATACCGGGCAAATCCTCGGTATCGCGATTACCCGCGAATTGGCCCCGGTATTAACCGCGCTAATGGTTGCTGCACGAGTCGGCGCAGGAATTGCCGCAGAATTAGGCTCCATGAATGTGACGGAGCAGGTCGATGCGATCGAGGCGATAGGGGCCAACCCAGTCCATAAACTCGTGGTTCCACGGGTTGTTGCTACTGTTTTATGCACTCCAATTTTAACCGTGATTGCCAATTTTATTGGAATTTTCGGTGGTATGCTCATTACCATTTCAGAAACCGGTATTGGTAGCCGCTATTTTATTCAGCAAGTCACCGAGTCGGTCGAGATGATCGATTTTGGTAGCGGTATTGCTAAAACCTTTTTCTTCGGTTTTTTTATTGGGATCATCGCATGTTACCAAGGTTTAACGACAAGGGGTGGAACCGAGGGGGTAGGTCGCTCGACGACTCTTGCGGTGGTTTATAGTTCTATTTGTATTTTTATTTCCGACTTTTTTCTCACTAAATTATTTTTGGCCTTTTAACATGTCAGCATTCATTAAATTTGAACATATTAAAAAAGCCTTCAATAGTAAGGTCGTCTATAACGACTTGAACTTGGAGATTAAGAAAGGGGAAACGATCACCATTATTGGAGGTTCGGGGACCGGCAAAAGTGTGATGTTAAAGTTACTGCTCGGCTTGTTAGCTCCTGATGCCGGAAAGATTTTCTTTGATCAAAAAAATACCGTGGGTCTTAGTGATGAAGAGATGCTCAACGTTCGTTTTCGTGTTGGCATGTTATTCCAAGGAGGGGCGCTATTTGATTCAATGACCGTTGCGGAAAATGTTGCCTATCCAATACGTGAGCATTCTAAAGATTGCGATGAAGAAAAAATTTCTCAAATCGTCAAAGAAAAACTACAAGTTGTAGGATTGAGCGAAGTAGAACAAATGATGCCATCCGACCTTTCGGGAGGGATGAAAAAAAGAGTTTCGTTGGCGCGCGCCATTGCTACCAATCCTGAAGTGATTCTCTATGATGAACCGACCACCGGATTAGATCCCACCAATACCAAACGCATCAATGAGTTGATCATCAATTTACAAAAGAAATATAAAGTCACCTCGATTGTGGTGACTCATGATATGGCCAGTGCCTTTAAAATCAGTGACCGTTTGGCATTACTTTATGATAAGAAAATCGAATTTGTAGGAACCAAAGAAGAGATTGACCATTCTGACAATGAGATCGTAAAAAAATTTATTGCTGGAGAAATTGGAGAATAAAATGAAACTGGATACCACTCAACAAGTACGAGTTGGAATTTTCGTCACCCTGGGTTTGCTGTTTTGTATGGCTGTGATTTTCTTGTTGGGAAAAGGGTTTGGGATTTTTGAACGAGAATTCACGTTCTATGCTAGTTTTAAAGATGTCGGGGGGTTAAGAATTGATGCGCCGATCTATCTTGCGGGTATTCAAATTGGTCAAGTGGAAGAGATATATTTTCCCAAACCGATCGAAGAGAGAAAAGTGATTGTGCAACTTCTGGTGAAACGAAAATTTAAAAACAGGATTCGAAAGGATAGTGTGGCGAGCATTAACACTCAAGGCTTGTTGGGGGATAAGGCAGTTTCCATCACGTTAGGAACTCCGCAAAACGAAGAGTTAAAGGACGAGGAATTTATTGCAGTCAGAGAGGGGGACGGAATTGAGGCTTTCGCAAAAAAAGGTTCCGATTTGTTGGATAGTCTTACGAAGTTGACCAAAGATATCCGAGAGGGAAAAGGTTTGGTTCATGCCTTGATCTACGATCCTGAAGGGGAAAAAATTATTGGTGATCTTGCTAAAGTATCGCGTTCGACGGGTGATATTGTTCGTCAAATCCAAACCGGAAAAAATACTTTGCATTCTTTGATCTACGAGAAAGAGTATGAGAGAAATGTTTCGCAGTCGATTGCTAATCTGCAAAAATCAACGAAAAATCTTGAAGCGGTCACTGCTAAAATTGAAAAAGGGGAAGGGAGTATCGGGGGTTTGATCAATGACCCGACCGTTTATTATGATCTCATGACGTTGTTGGGAAAAGCGAACCGGAATAAACTTCTTCGAACGGTCATTCGTGCGACGCTCGCGACGAATGAGAAAGATCTTAATCAAAATTAAAAGTAATTATACAGATTTGCCAGTTTACCTCCACTAAATTGTTTTTTCTTTTCAGAACTAATGCATTGCCTGCCTTTATTCTCAAGGTTATAATTGAACCATAATGTGCCGCGATGTGTTACCTCTCTTCTGCTCTTTAATTTTTAACTTTGAAAACTTGATCGATTCTTACCGTGAGGATGAGACGTCATCCCTGGGATGAAGGAAAGGAGAGTTTCCTATGTCATCAGTTTCGACCTTGATGGAGGAGATTCGGAAATCACACGATCTAAAAACCTACCAAGACCTCAATTGGGAAGGGAGTTTTGAGCAGTATCTAGAAATTGTGCGTCAAAATCCCAAAGTCTGCAGGTCAGCCTTTCAAAGACTCTACGACATGATTATTTCTCAAGGGGTTGAGGAATACAAAGAATATAAGAAAAAAATCCTACATTATAAGTTTTTTGAAGACCCGTTTGAAAACGGAAAAGATGGAGTGTTTGGATTAGATCTCCATTTGATGAAACTGGTTCATCTCTTCAAGTCTGCAGCGCAAAAATACGGTGCAGAAAAAAGAATTTTTCTTCTTCACGGACCGGTCGGTTCCTCCAAAAGCACTATTGCGAGACTGCTTAAAAAAGGGGTCGAAACTTACAGCCGAACTAAAGAAGGGGCCCTTTATACATTCAAATGGATCAAACATCCGGATGTTGATGCCAAAAATATTTTTGGTTCGGCCGAAGAACTCCCTTGCCCGATGCATGAAGACCCACTCCGTTTAATCCCGCCTGAAATTCGTGGAAAGGTCCTCGATGAGATCAATAGAAATTTAGGGAAAGAATACAAAATCGCCGTTGAAGGGGATCTTTGTCCCAGTTGTCGTTACATCTTCAATGCCTTGAGCCATCATTATCAGGGGAATTGGGCGAAGGTGTTAGATCAACATGTCCGGGTGAAAAGACTTCTCTTAAGTGAAAAAGATCGTGTGGGGATCGGAACCTTCCAACCGAAAGATGAAAAGAATCAAGACTCCACGGAGCTTACAGGAGATATCAATTATCGGAAGATCGCAGAATATGGGAGTGAGTCCGATCCGCGTGCCTTCAACTTCGATGGAGAATTCAATATTGCCAACCGAGGTTTGATTGAATTCATCGAAGTGCTGAAATTGGACGTCGCCTTCCTCTATGATCTGTTGGGTGCTTCTCAAGAACACAAAGTAAAACCAAAAAAGTTTGCGCAGACCGATATCGATGAAGTGATTTTAGGGCACACCAACGAGCCAGAATATCGCAAGCTGCAAAACAACGAATATATGGAGGCGCTGCGAGATCGGACGGTCAAGGTGGATGTTCCTTACGTTACCCGAATTTCCGAAGAGATGAAGATTTACCAAAAGGATTTTAATTCTCAAAAAATCCAAGGGAAGCATATTGCTCCTCACACTATCGAGATGGCGAGCATGTGGGCGGTTTTGACGCGGTTAGAAGAACCGAAAAAGGCCAACCTGACGCTTCTGCAAAAACTCAAACTCTACGATGGAAAAACCTTGAGCGGATTTACCGAAGATAATGTGAAGGAGCTCCGCAAAGAATCAACACGTGAAGGGCTTGATGGAATTAGTCCTCGTTACATTCAAGATAAAATCAGCAATGCCTTGGTTAAAGATGTTGAAGGGTGCGTCAATCCTTTCATGGTTCTCAACGAATTGGAAAGTGGGCTTCGACATCACTCTCTCATCCGTGACGATGAAGCCCGCAAAAAAATGCTCGAGCTTCTCTCCGTTGTCAAAGATGAATATGAAGATGTGGTAAAAAATGAAGTGCAACGAGCCATTTCCAGCGATGAAGAGGCAATCAGTCGTCTGTGCGCCAACTATATTGATAATGTGAAGGCGTATACACAGAAAGAAAAAGTGCGAAACAAATATACTGGGCAGGACGAAGAACCGGATGAAAGACTGATGCGCTCGATCGAAGAAAAGATTGATATCCCCGAATCACGCAAAGATGACTTTCGTCGCGAGGTCATGAACTACATCGGTGCGTTGGCGGTCGAAGGGAAGAAATTTGATTATAAAACTAATGAGCGATTGCATAAAGCGCTTGAGTTGAAACTTTTCGAAGATCAAAAAGATTCGATCAAGCTCACCTCACTCGTGACCAGCGTGATTGATAAAGATACTCAAGAGAAGATCGATGTGGTGAAGTCACGCTTGATCAACAATTATGGTTATTGCGATATTTGTGCGACTGATGTGCTCAACTTCGTTGCGAGTATTTTTGCGAGAGGGGATATTAAGGGACAATAAGATCGAACATCGGACATCGAACATCGGACATCGTCTAAGAATTTCGATGTTCGATATTCGAAACTCGATGTTCGATTCAGAAAAATGACTTTAAAAATCGAACAAGATTACAACCGTTTTAAACGAATCGTGCGAGGGAAGATCAAGCAGGAGCTTCGGAAGTATATTACCAATGGGGAGTTGATCGGAAAGAAGGGGAAAGAGCTGATCAGTATCCCTCTCCCTCAAATCGATATTCCGCATTTCACCTATGGGATGAGACAAAAAGGGGGAGTCGGTCAGGGGGATGGACAGGTGGGTCAATCGCTCGGTCCAGGAGAAGTAGAAGGGGAAGAGCCGAAGGCGGGAAATCTGCCGGGTGATCACCTCCTCGAAGTTGAAATTAGTTTGCAAGAGCTGGCCGAGATCATGGGGGACGAGCTCGAGCTGCCGCGTATCCTACCGAAAGGGGAATCTCAGATTCCCAGCACTCGTACCAAATATTCCAGCATCCGTCGCACCGGTCCTGATTCTCTCGTTCATCGTAAAAGAACCTACAAAGAAGCACTCAAACGTCAGATTCTGATGGGGACCTACAATTCCTCGAGGCCCGTGCTGTTGCCGATTCGAGAAGATCGTCGCTATCGTTCCTGGAAAGAGGAAAAAAAACCACAATTCAACGCGGTGGTATTTTACATGATGGATGTTAGTGGTTCGATGGGACAAGATCAGAAAGAGATTGTGCGGATTGAATCGTTTTGGATCGATACCTGGCTTCGTTCGCAATACGATGGACTGGAAACAAGATACATTATTCACGATGCCGTTGCGCGCGAGGTCGATCAAGAGACGTTTTATCACACCCGAGAATCGGGCGGCACCATCATCTCTTCTGCTTACAAGTTATGTCAGAAAATCATTAACGATAAATATGATCCGAGTCTCTGGAATATCTATGCCTTCCACTTCAGCGACGGAGACAATTGGTCCAACAACGATACGCAAGATTGTCTGCAAATGCTCTCTAGCCAATTATTAGATCAGCTCAATCTGTTTTGTTACGGCCAGGTTGATAGCGAATATGGCAGTGGGCAATTTTTGCGAGACTTAAATGAAAAGTTTGAGGGGAAAGAGGAGCGAGTGGTGACCAGTCGGATCGAAAACAAAGATAAGATCTACGAATCGATCAAAGCTTTTTTGGGAAAGGGGAAATAGTCTATGAGCACTCAACTTTTCCCAGAACTCGAGAAGCTCCGTGTTGATATTCAAAAACATGCCAAGGAATATGGGCTCGATTTTTTTCCGGTGATCTTTGAAGTGCTCGACTGGAATCAGATCAACATGGTCGCTGCCTATGGAGGATTTCCCAATCGTTATCCGCATTGGAGATTTGGAATGGAGTACGAACAGTATTCCAAATCGTATTCCTACGGGCTTTCCAAGATTTATGAAATGGTGATCAATAATGATCCTTGTTACGCCTACCTGCTCCACTCCAACAGTTTAATGGACCAAAAGCTGGTGATGGCCCACGTCTTCGGACATTCCGACTTTTTTAAAAATAATATCTACTTCGCCCATACTAACCGGAAAATGATGGATGAGATGGCCAATCATAAAACCAAGATCAAGCGGTCGATCGACAAATATGGGCTGGAAGAGGTGGAAAACTTTGTCGATATTGTACTCAGCCTCGAAAATTTAATTGATACCCATGGCCCTGCGATTCGAAGACGAGCTGGGGAACTTTCCGAAAAAGAGATCAATGAAAACCTGCGACCTGAGATTCGAAAATTAAAAAGTAAAGATTACATGGATAAGTTCGTTAATCCGAAAGATTTTATCGACGAGCAAAAGAGAAGTTTTGAGCGTGAGAAAGAGAAGAAGAGACATTTTCCGGAAGAGCCCGAACAAGATGTTTTACTATTTCTTGTCGAGCATGCGCCGATGGAGCGTTGGCAAAGGGATATTTTAGAAATCATCCGTGAAGAGGCATATTATTTTCTCCCCCAAATGCAGACCAAGATTATGAATGAGGGGTGGGCCTCTTACTGGCATTCCACGATCATGACCCAAAAGGTGCTTACCCCTGGTGAATTCATCGATTACGCTGATCACCATGCCGGGACATTAAGTTCCGGGTCGGGGCGACTCAATCCGTATAAGATTGGCATTGAGCTATACCGTGATATCGAAGATCGTTGGAATAAAGGGAAATTTGGGAAAGAATACGATGATTGCGATGACCTTGTGGAAAGAAAAAATTGGAACCGAAATCTCGGGCAAGGAAGAGAAAAAATCTTTGAAGTCAGAAAAATTCATTCCGATCTTACCTTTATTGATACTTTCTTGACTGAAGAATTTTGTCGCGAACACAAGCTGTTCACTTTTGGTTATAACAATTCCAAGCAAAATTACGAAATTGCCAGTCGTGATTTTAAGATGATCAAAGAAAAACTCCTCAACTCCCTTACTAACCGCGGCCAGCCCTTTATCCGCGTCACCAACGCCAATTACCAAAACCGCGGAGAACTCTATCTCATTCACCAACATGAAGGGGTAGATTTGAGGCTCGATTATGCCCAAGATACCTTAAAAAATCTTTTCTCCATCTGGAAGCGACCAGTGGCGATTGAAAGCAAGGTCGATGGGGTGGAGAAGATCTATTATTATGATGGGAAGACGCATCAGGAGTTGGCGAAGTCGGTAGAGGTTTAAAATTATTTTATTAACCGATCTAGCGCCTCTTGATATTTCTGAGCAGTCTTTTGGGCGATCTCTTCTGGAAGAGCAGGGGGATTTGATTTTTTGTCCCAATGAATCGAAGTGAGATAATCTCGAACAAACTGTTTATCAAAACTAGGAGGATTTTCTCCTGGCTTGTATTGATCGGCGGGCCAGAAGCGGGAGGAGTCGGGGGTGAGTAGCTCATCGATGACGATCAGTTTTTCTTCGTAGATCCCCATTTCAATCTTGGTGTCGGCGATGATGATTCCGCGGCCTAAGGCATATTCCGCTGCGGAGGTGTAAATCTTGAGTGCGAGAGATTTTGCTTCTTCCGCGATTTTTTCTCCGACCAACTCTACCATCTTTTCGAACGGGATATTTTCATCATGTTCCCCCTGAGGGGCTTTGGTCGAAGGGGTGAAGAGTGGCTTGGGAAGTTTTTCCGCGTTTTTCATTCCACTTGGTAACGGAATGCCGCAAACCTTTCCGGTCTTCGTATATTCTTGATAGCCCGAACCGACCAAATAACCTCGAACAATCAACTCCACCGGTAACGGCTTTGCTTTTTTAACAATGGAGGCACGCCCTTCAAGTTGGGCAAGCTCTTGAGGATCCGAGATGAATTCGTTCAGCGAACGATTTAGATTATGATTAGGAGCGAATGATTCGGTTTGTTTAAACCAGAAATTGGAAATTTGCGTCAGTAAGATCCCTTTTTTTGGAATCGGAGTAGGGAGGATATGATCGAAGGCCGAGATTCGATCAGTCGCGACGATGAGCAATGCCTCTTTTAAATCATAGACATCTCTCACCTTGCCGCGAAACAGTAATGGAATGCTGCTCAGATGTGATTCTAAAAGCGCCTGATTCATATTTTAATCAACTTTTTGGGGTAGAGATTTTGCTTCGGTTCGAACTTTGTTGTCGGCAATTTCACGAAGTGCGGTGACGACCTCTTTATTTTTGCTTGCCACTAATCTTCGACTTCCTCTCATCAGTTGTCGAACCCTTCGCGAAGCGAGGTGGACTAAGGCAAAACGGTTTTCGAGGTTTTCTAAGCAATCTTCGATGGTGACTCTGGCCATAATGATTCCTTCCTTGAATATTGGAAAGCGGCTTGTATTGCCCAACTTTGCTGTGATTTCAAGTAGGAACTCAAGATTTATTTCCACGATCGGATAATCGACATGTTGGTTTCATGCTCACTCGAGAGGAAGGCGTTTGCCAGTTCGATCGATTGCTGTTTATTTTGGGCGATGTCTCGAATAAAGGTCTGAAGTACGGTTAAATCATCGTTCGCTGACTCCATCTCCGTCTTGATCTGCTGAATATTTTTACTCCCCTCCGCATCATTCGCCTGATTTTGAATTTGAGCTGAAAGATCCCGTTTATGTTGTTGAATATTCTGCATTTTTTGTACTAACCCCCGAGTGAGCTCATTGGCGGTTTTTGCCTCCAAATGACTAAACAGCAGCATCGCCAGCGCAATATTTCCTGATTTTAGGGCGATCATCATCAGTTGGGTGAGACGGTTGATCTTGGCATCCTCCGACAACGCTTCTGACTTGGTATTTCGGGTCGATTCTCTGGCGAGTGATTCGAGATTTTGCCGGCTGATCTCTTGATTCCAATCAATGGGGGATAAGGTCAAAGGGTTGGCGCTGGGGAAAGAATAATCGGAAGGGATATTGATTCCGAGCTCTCCAGCCCACTGAAAAAAATATTCCGCATCGATCGGTTGAACTATGTTGTCTTCGGGAGAGAGGGGAGTGGGACTTCCATTTTCCAAAGTTTGAAAAGGGGACAGGGGGGATGAATAGGAAAAACAATCTTGAGGAAAGAGAGCCCCCCAATCTTTCCAGATGAGGGGGTTGGTTGTCGGAAAATGGCTTTCAACCGTCTCTTGGATCTTCGTTTGAATCAACAGGCTGAGTGGAT
>JBGTGJ010000224.1:0-13184 GCA_041746775.1 bacterium | reverse complement strand
GAATTTGGAAAATAGATCGATTTTTTTTCATGCTGCTCCTTGTAGAATTGCATTGTGAAATCTTTGTGACAGAAAATCGATTTGAACGTGAACGATGCTGCCCCTACTCGAAGGCAAAAGAGGATGTCAAACATAAGGATTGAAATTATTATAGAAAATGGATCCTTGATTTCTCAAGGGTGACTTGGAAGTCTAAATACAAACCGTGACCCCTTCCCTTCTTCACTCTCCACCCAAATCTCTCCCTCTAAGAGTTGAATCAGATGTTTTGCAATCGCCAACCCAAGCCCGGTCCCCCCTTCTTCTCGTGACCGGGACCGATCGACACGATAGAATCTCTCAAAAACTCGATGGAGATTTGCTTGCGGGATCCCGATCCCTTGATCAGTTACGGTAAATTCTCCTCCCAGCTCTCCCAATCGATAACTCAAACTAATTTTGGATTTTTTGGGACTATATTTAATCGCGTTGTCTAACAAATTGGAGAGAATCTGCAGCAACGCGTTCTTATCTGCATCTACTAATGCCTCAGCAGGAATGATTTTCGTTTCGACCATCATCTCCTTTTTATCTGCAGCGGCTTGGTGAAGTTTTTTCAACTCTTCGAATAAATCTAAAATTTTAATGGCCTCCGGATGTAAAATATATTGTTGGGCCTCGATCTGACTTAATCGAAGCAGCTCTTTGACTAACCTGTTAAGTCGCCTGGTATTGGTCTCGAGGATACCGAGGAACTTTCGAGTTTGCTCTTTGTCCTTAAGATCACTGTCGATCAATGTTTCAACAAAACCTTGGATGGAGGTCAAAGGGGTCTTGAGTTCATGGGAAACGTTCGCCACAAAATCACGACGCGCTCTTTCTAACTGTCTAAGTTGGGTGATTTCATAGATGACGAGAACGATGCCGGTAATTTCATCATGATTTCGCAACGGGGTCGCCTGGGTCTGAAAATAGCGTTCTTCACCGAGGAACATCCTCAGCTCTTCGGCCACTCTTTCTTCTCCGCGAAGTGCCCGCTCCACCAATAATTGCAGATCGGCATTCCTAATGATCTCGAGTAAGGAACAGCCAAGGTCCTCTTCATTGAAAGAAAGAATTTTAGCCATGGCAGGATTAAAAAGAGTAATCTCCCCCACTTCATTCAATACCACTACCCCTTCCTGCATCGTATGAAAGACGGTCGCCAAGCGATCTCGTTCGTTGGTGGCCATCTCCTGTTTACGACCAAAATCAGTCGTAATCTTTTGAATTTCATAATGCGAATTCTCTCGATGTTGCCGCCAAGAAAATATTTCGAAGATCCAATCCACAAACACCAGCAAAGCAGCCAAACCAAATAGACCCTGCTTCATTTTGGCGAGGAGCATCGGATCATCGATTGTCGAGGCGAGGATTGCGTAGATGACAAACGCCGAAGATAACGAGATCAAGGCAAAGAGAAAAAGCTTTTTAGTTTGGAAGGAGGTCATGAAAAAGTGATCTTATTTTGTAGGAGATTCCCGAAAGCGATAGCCAATACCACGAACGGTCTCGATATAATCCCCCAGGCTTCCCAATTTTTCCCTCAGACGCTTGACGTGAGTATCCACTGTCCGAGTGGTGACGAACGCGTCATACCCCCAAACCTTGTCGAGTAGCGTGTCTCGGCTTTGCACCCGACCTTTCGTGGAGATAAAATATTGAATCAATTTAAATTCAATCGCAGTGAGTTCAATCTCTTCCGTGCCGATAAAAACCCGGTGTCGCGCCAAATCAAGTTTGAGTTTTCCAAAGCTGATCTCTTTTTCTTCGCCGGTGGGGGTTGGAGCCGAACTCCTTCGCAGCAACGCTTTCACCCTCAATAACAACTCCCGCGGACTAAACGGCTTGGTCATATAATCATCCGCCCCTAGCTCAAACCCGACAATCTTATCGACCTCTTCCCCTTTGGCCGTCAGCATGAGGACCGGAATATTTTTGGTATCCGTTCCTGAACGGAGTCCGCGACAAACCTCTAATCCATCAACTCCGGGCAGCATTAAATCGAGGATGATCAAATCAGGCTTTCGCTCCTTGGCCTTCTTCAACCCCTCCTGACCATTTACCGCTTGCTCCACTCGGTATCCTGCTTGTTGGAATTGATGCTGCAAAAGCTGTTGAATATCCGGATCGTCTTCCACGACTAAAATTTTTGATTTTTCTTGGACCATAGTTTTCTCTTCAAAGCCCCCGCCACTCTTCTGGCCGGAGATAGGAAGCTGGAAATTGAATCGCCTGTTCGATGGTATCGATCAATCTTTCTTTCTCTTGAGGAAGTTTTGCCTTGAGTGGGAGATAATTAGAAGCGTGGTTGGAACGAAATTCAGATTCTTTGACCTCAAGATGCTGCACCACCCATTTCAATTCTTGTAATAACTCCATCGGATTTAATTCTTCAAAATCATCCCCAAATGCTTGGATAAACCTCTCAGAACCAAGCGGAAACATCAACGTGAGAAAAGAAATATATTTTGGATTTACTTGAGAAAGAAGTTTGGCGGTATTGTTTACATGCTGTTCAGAATATTTTCTTCCTCCAACCCCTAATAAGTTCGTCGTGGAAATCAACATCCCCGCCTCTTGCGCCTTAAGCATCCCTTCGATCATCTGTTCGGAGCTCGCCCCCTTTTGGATTTTCTGCAGCAGGAGCGGATCCCCTGTTTCGACACCGTAGTAGAGCATCTTAAGTCCCGCCTCCCGAAGTTCTTTCAACTCATCGATCGACTTCACTAACAAATTTTTAGGCAAGGCATAAGAAGTGACCCTTTGGAGGCGTGGAAACTTTTCATAGAGTAAAGCAAGAATCGGCAGAAGTTTTTTATTAGAAAGAACCAGAGCATCCCCATCGGCCAAAAACACCTTTTCCGTATTAGGAAAAGAGAGCGCTGCTGCTCGAATCTCTTGAGCTATCTCTTCGAAAGGACGAACTCGAAAACTTTTCGAGGTATACATTTCACAGAAACTACAGCGGTTCCATGAACAGCCTAGTGTTACTTGAAAAATAAGGGAACGCCCTTCAGAAGGGGGACGGAATAGAGGTTGGTCATAGACAGGCAACATAGAAATCCACTTCAACAAATTTATAAGAAAAATCTACTGTTAACTTAAATTTAAGATCGATAGTTGCATTTTGTCATGAAATAATGCATTGTTATTACATGGCAAAAACCAATCTCCAAATTAGAATTCCTCCTGAAATGGGTTTGCAAATTGAACGCCTTGAACCTAAGTCAAAATCCGACTTTGTCCGTCAGGCCATCGAGGAGAAAATCCGGCGTGAAATGTTTCAACGACTCGAAGATCAATGGATTTCGGCGCTTAAAAAATATCCTGAAATTACCGAATCAGACACCTGGCTTATGTCAAATGAATGGGGTCCTAAATGATTCGAGGCGAAATTTGGGAAGCAGACATTGGAGGTAAAGTTGGAAAACGCCCTGTGCTCATTCTCACTCGGTCTGGCGTCATTTCCTATCTTTCCAAAGTAGTTGTTGCCGAAATCACTTCTCAAGGAAAAGGATACCCTACTCAAATTTCAATTGGTCAGGTCGGAAATCTTCGCAAACCTTCATTTGTTTCTGCTGAAAGCCTTCACACTCTTCCCAAAGATCGATTATTGAAATATCTAGGAGAACTCACACCAGCGTTATTAAAAGCAGTGAATCAGGCCGTTATCTTTGCACTTGATTTGACCCCATAACTTTAAGTTTTTTTTAATCTTTCCCTCGCAAAACCTCTTCCCACAAGTCGACGATGGGAGTAACGGTCAATGGGGTAACTTTTTCTTGATAAGAGATAAAAGCAAGTTTTTCCAGTAGAGGGGTCAAATTTTGAAAAAAGTTTTGATCTCGTGCCAAATCTCTCTGAAGCTGCTGAACCTCTCCATCCTCCTCTAATTGTTTCTGAAGCTCTTGAGACAAAGGAATAAGCTCTTCCAAAATCTCTCCAAAAATATTTTTCAGCTCTTCAAACTCTTCCACTCGCTCCGAGATTTTAAGCCCTTGAGGAGATCGGCCTGATTGCAACCCTGGCAGGATCTGCTGAATCCCCTCTTGAAGTGACTGCCGAACAAAAGAAAGCTCTTTCAAAAGCATGTCGATTTGCAAAATCAATTCATCAAGCATCATGTTTTAAAGAATAAACTTCACCTGATTTATTTCAATCTTTTTCCTTTCCACAAATAATACACGACTGGATAGACCAATAACTCCAGCGCGAACGAAGTAAACAACCCCCCGACCATCGGCGCCGCAATCCGCTTCATCATATCCGCCCCCGTTCCGGTGGAATACATAATAGGAATGAGCCCCATAAACGCCGCCATCACTGTCATCATCTTGGGGCGAACTCTTTTCACCGCACCGTGGATGATCGCATCGGTCAAATCTTGTTTGTTCTTCATCTCCCCTTTTTCAACCTTTTCCTGATAAGCAAGATCAAGGAAGAGCAGCATAAAAACCCCTGTCTCCGCATCAAGCCCCATCAATGCAATCAATCCAACCCAGACGGCGATGGAAAGATGATAATCCAAGAAATAAAGCAGCCAGATCGCTCCAATTGCCGAGAAAGGGACCGCCAGCATGACAATCCCCGCTTTGATCGGAGATTTGGTGTTCATATAGAGGAGCAGAAAGATGATGAAGAAGGTGACGGGCAGGATCACTTTGAGACGTTCTTTGACGCGCAAAATGTTTTCGTACTGACCACTCCACTGCAACACATATCCCGGGGTAGAAGGGAGTTTTTCCGCCACTTTTTTCTTCGCCTCATGGACATAGCTTCCAATGTCCCGATCTCCCATATCAATGAAGACATAACCCGCCTTGAGCCCGTTCTCGTTTCGGATCATCGCGGGGCCACTGCGGAGCTGGATGGAGGCAACTTGAGCGAGTGGAATCTGTGCGCCATTCGGAGTTGAGACCAGCACCCTTTCCAAGGAAGGAACATTATCTCTTAATTCGCGCGGATAACGGACATTGACCGAATATCTTTCCGGCCCCTCGATCGTCGTCGTCACCGTCTCACCACCGATTGCTTGCGTGATCACTTCGTTGACCGCTTCGACGGTCAAATTATATCGAGCCAACTCTTCCCGCTTGATATCGAAATCGAGAAAATATCCCCCAGTGACCCTCTCTGCAAAAATATTTCGTGTGCCAGGGATGCCTTGGAGGATGCTTTCGAGATGCAATCCAACCTCTTCAATCTTTTGCAGATCAGAACCCAAAATTTTAATCCCAACCGGGGTACGGATCCCCGTGCTCAGCATATCGATCCGATTGCGAATCGGCATCGTCCATGCATTGGTCCAACCGGGGAACTGCATCTTGGCATTCATCTCTCCAATCAACTCTTCCCACGAAATATGATTGGGCCACACATGCGTAAGTGGTTTTTGCAAAAATCCTGGCATCCAGGAATACCAACGATCTTTGGTTCGCCACTCTGAGGTCGGTTTGAGAACGACTGTTGTCTCCACCATGGAGAGTGGTGCTGGATCAGTTGAGGTATCGGCCCGCCCCGCTTTTCCAAAAACCACTTGAACCTCGGGAAAGGTTTTCAGGATCTGATCCTGTTTTTGCAACACCTTTGCTGCCTCGGTCACCGAGATGCCAGGAAGTGTGGTCGGCATATAAAGGATGGAGCCTTCATTGAGCGGCGGCATAAATTCCGAACCGAGGCGAGTGAAGGGATAGATCGTGCTAAGTAGGAGTAGTGCCGCCGCCACCAATGTCCCCTTCGGATGACGCAGCACAAAGTGGCAGGCCGGCTCATAGATGCGGAACAGCAGGCGACTGATCGGATGTTTCTCCTCCGGATAATATTTTCCCACCGTCACATGATTAAAAATTGACGCGAGCCACTTCGGGCGGAAGTTTACAAAATGCATCCGAGTAAAAAGCATTCGAAGTGCAGGATCGAGCGTGATCGCCAGGAGCGCCGCAATCGCCATCGCCAAATTTTTGGAATAGGCAAGCGGCTTGAATAATCTCCCCTCCTGTTCCACCAGTGTAAAAATAGGGAGGAACGCCACCGCGATGACGAGGAGGGAAAAAAATACCGAAGGACCTACCTCTTTGAGCGCCTTAAGCCGGACCTCGTGAAAATCCCCCACCCCCCCCTTTTCCTGCCAAAGTTGGAGCTTTTTGTAGGCATTCTCCACCTCAACGATCGCCCCATCGACCAACACGCCGATCGAGATTGCAATCCCAGCCAGCGACATGATGTTGGCGGTCAAACCTAAGGCACGGAATGGAATGAAAGAAAGAATTACCGCAATCGGGATCGTCAAAATCGGGATGATTGCAGAAGGGATGTGCCAGAGGAAGATCAAGATCACGAGACTCACGATGATCAACTCTTCGATCAGGGTTTCTTTTAGCGTGGAAATGGAACGGAGAATCAGTTCAGAACGATCATACGTCGTGACAATCTCCACACCGCTAGGAAGACTTGGAGCAATCTCCCGTAACTTCTCCTTCACCCGATCGATCACCTCTAACGCATTCTCCCCATACCTCATCACCACGATTCCGCCGACCGTATCCCCTTCCCCGTTCAGATCGGCAATCCCCCGCCGAATATCCGGCCCCAGCTCCACTCGCGCTACGTCGCGTATCAATACCGGTGTCCCGGTTTTTTCATTCACCTTGACGACGATCTTCCCCAAATCTTCTTTGGATTTTATATATCCTCGTCCCCGCACCATGTACTCGGCCCCTCCCATCTCGACGAGACGGCCGCCAACATCGTTGTTATTCTTCCGAATCGCATCGGTGACTTCACTGAGGGAAATGGAGTTGGCGAGGAGGGCATTTGGATTAACTTCCACCTGATACTGACGAGCAAATCCGCCAATCGGCGCCACCTCAGCTACTCCGGGAACCGACTGCAGATAGTACTTAAGATACCAATCTTGATAGGAACGTAATTCGGAGAGGTCATGCCTTCCACTTTTGTCGACTAGCGCATATTGAAAGACCCAACCGACCGACGTCGCATCCGGTCCCAGCTCAGTCTGCACCCCTTGTGGCAGGCGGGGGGTAATCTTGTTGAGATATTCGAGGACACGACTGCGAGCCCAATAGATATCGGTCCCATCTTCAAAGATGACGTAGACATAGGAAAAACCGAAATCGGAAAAACCACGAATCGCCTTAACCTTCGGAGCCCCGAGCAGTGCTGTAATAATCGGATAGGTAACCTGGTCTTCAATGATGTCAGGACTTCGGTCCCACTTAGAATAGATGATGACCTGGGTGTCGGAAAGATCCGGAATCGCATCGAGCGGCACGTGTCTCATCGCATAGATCCCCGCGATGACCGCGACAGCAGTAAGGATCAATGTGATCGCCCGATTACGAGCGCAGATATCGATGATTTTTTCAATCAATGTTGATGCCCCCCTGAACCACCTAAAGTTGATTTCAAACTTGATTCGCTATCGATCATAAAATTTCCATTCACCACCACCTTCTCCCCTGGTTTCACTCCAGAAATCACTTCGACATAATCGGTTCCACGCCGACCTGTCTCGAGTTGACGAGGGGTGAAGTGCCCTGGCTCGGTTTCTACATAGACAATCTGCCGTGTTCCTGAATCGAGGATGGCACTCTCCGGAACGCTGATTACTTCATCCCCTTCGGATTGAAGCACCACTTGTAAAAACATCTCGGGTCGAAATTTCCCTTCGGGATTTCGGATAGGAAAGCGAAGTTGTACCGTCCGAGTCATCGGATCGATGATGGGATCAATCGAAGCCAATGGGGCATGAATCGATCCCGATTCCCCGGGGATTTTTACCTCAACTTGCATCCCTTCATGGATCCAGGGAAGATCGCTTTCATAAGCGGCGGCATAGATCAAAACGGACTCCCCTTTTTGGGGGACCAAGAGATTGAGATTTGGTTTTCCTCGCTTGCGAAGTCGTGAGATCTGTTCTTCATTCATCCCTAAAAGCTTCAGTCGCGTTTTCGCCGATTGAACCAATCCGCCTTGAATTCCCCCCAGTTCTCCCCCACTGGTATTGAGAGCAATAAGGTAATCCGACTGCGCCACGACCAGACCTGGGTCATAGGCCACACGAGCGGGAAGATGGATCTCTCGACTTAATGGACGAAGTTCCACCGCTTCAGTCTTCACTCCAATTAATTGTAATTTGGTGGTGGAAAGTTTTACCGCGACTCGATTCTCGACTCCGTCCATCGCATGACCGGAAAGATGTTCTTCCGCATAGACCGGAACCAAATCCATTCCGCACACAGGACATCTCCCCGGTTTATCGGAACGAACCCAGGGGTGCATCGAACAGGTGTAGGTTTCGATCTTCGCCTTGGATACCGATGCTTCAGTTTTTTGAGGTGTTTCTTTCTTTGCGGTACAGGAGAAGATCCCCCAAGCAAGTGGGACCAATAACAACCATAGAATTTTAGACTTTATATTTTTCATTGTAATTCCTCCTGCGTCATCCCCACCGCCTCCTCAAGGTCCGCCACCGCCATCCCCAGGTTCACATACGCCTTCCATTCCCCCTCTTGTGCATCTAAAAGAGAACGGGTCGCATTTAAATAATCTAAAAAACTGGTCTTCCCGGTGATGTAAGAGTTGGATAAAATCTCTGCTCCTTGACGCGCCTGTGGCAACAGAGTCCCCTGAGTTAAACGGAGGATCCGTTCGGCCGACCGCATCTTTTCATAAGCCTCTTTGACACGAAAGCTGGCCTCATTTTTCGCTGCTTCATGGAGGTATTTGGCACTCGCCAGTTGTGCCTCGGCTTTGGTGACACCCAGCTTTTTCTTTTTTGCGATGATGGGGAGATTGATCATAAGCTCTCCGGTCCAAGCATCTTCGGTATTGCCGGGGCGTTGCACATATTCCATCTGGGCATTGAAGTCGGGAAGGTATTCTCGCTTTGCCCCTTTCACCTCCCATTGCATTTTATCAATCTCATGCTGGGTCTGCTGAATGTTGGGATGATTTTCTTGCGCCTTGGCGAGCAAGGTTTCGAGCGGAATATCCCAATGAGGAATAGGTAATTTTGTGGGAAGCTGAATCGGTTCGGGATTTTCTCGCACCAATAATTGACGCAATTTTGCGTGCAGGGTCTGATTTTGCTCTTTAAGAACCTCTCGATCACTTAATACCTTCACCAACTCCGTCTGCCCCTGCACCGCATCGGTTGCCATCACTTCATTGGCGGATAATTTCGCCTGAGCGGCAGCAATCATGCTGCGAAGACGTGACTCGACCTGCCGATTTACTTCTAAGATTTTTTGTGTAGAGAAAAGTTGATAATAGGTTTGTTTAAGATCTTTGATCAGCACCCGCCTTTTGCCGCGCACTTCGACGAGATGATGTAGATACTGATGATAAGCTACCTTGGAAGCAGCTTTAATTTTTCCTGGAGCTAAAAATTTCTGCCGAACAATATAATCGATATCCTCGGCCTCATCGATATTCCCGCCAAACGGAACTTGGTAGAGTCTCACCCCCACCATCGGGTCATCCCAAAATCGACTCTTGGGATAATCTTTCTTTGCAGCCTCCGCCTCTTGCCGAAGCGATTCCAGCTCGGGGTTTTTTTGCGTCATTTCCTCGATAGCTGCGTCAAGAGTCAGGGGTGATGTAGAAAATTCTTCTCCAAAAGACCTGGAAGCAATTGAAATCCCCACTATCAAAGATATTAAAGGAAAGATAATTTTTCGCATAAACATCTCCCGTAGGGGCGGGTGAAATCGTTTTGAACCCTAAAACAATTTCACCCGCCCGACAAATTCACGGGCATATAAAAAGGTCCCAAATGAATATGGAGATTCTCAACACAGAAAGACACATGTCTTGAGATATAAGGCGTGATCCGGAGCAGGATGGTGAAAATTGAGATGAAAGGAGAAACTGGTTAATGGTGGATCGATCGAAGGGGAAGAAATGAAAGGTTGCGCTGCAAAATACTTAAGATCATTTGGTTTGATGGTCCCCTGAATCGAGATATCCGCATCTTTTGCCGCTTGTTGCGGACCACAACAATTTTCCCCCGTAAAAGCTGGCCCACAATGACATGCCTTTTTACAACAACAAGCATGTGCCGAGCCTACTTGTTTGACTTGAACCTGACAGAGTGATTGTAATGGAAAACCCCCTGCAAAAATAAACAGAAGGGGAAAGATGAAAAGCCAGCCTTTTGTAAATCGATGTCGAATCATTCAATTAAATTTTAAAGACTCCCCTCTTATGACGCAAGGTATTTATTCGGTTTGTCATTCCAGCTTAAAACTTGCTGGAATGACATCCTAAAAAGAACTGATTGAATTTACTCACCTAATAATTCTAAACTGAAAGCTATGTCCCTGCCTTTCGACGTTTCCCACAATATATCGGCTTGGTATATTTTTCTCGCCTTCCTCCTGGTATTTTTAAATGCCTTTTTCGTCGCGGCGGAATTTGCGATGGTGAAGGTTCGTACCACGCGGCTGGAGACGCTGCAAAAGGAGGGAAATCTCGTCACGCGGTGGGCTTATGCGATGGTGCAAGAGCTTAATAATTACCTTTCCGCCTGTCAGTTAGGGATTACACTAGCTAGTTTAGGGCTGGGTTGGGTTGGCGAGCCTGCCTTCGCAAAATTACTGATTCCGGTCCTTCATGAGTTTAACTTTAGTGAATCAACGATCCATGGCATCTCTTTTACAGTCGCCTTTGGCATCATCACGATGCTTCACCTCGTGTTGGGGGAATTGGTTCCCAAACAATTAGCCATTCAAACTGCTGAAAAAATCCTGCTCTTGGTCGCCATTCCGATGCGGCTATTTTACTGGACCTTTTTCCCGTTTCTTTGGGTTCTTAACGCAATCACCAACGTTTGCGTTAAAATTTTTAGTCCTGAAAGTGGCCATGGCGGAGAAACACATACGGAAGAAGAAATCCGATTGATTGTAGAAGACTCTTATGAATTGGGATCTCTCTCTCCCCGGAAGGCCAATCTTTTGGAAAATGTCTTTGCCTTTGCCCGTCTGACCGCTCGACATATTATGGTCCCACGTGAAGAAATTTTCTACTTATTGGTGAATAAATCAACCTCGGAAAACCTGTCCATCATCAAGGAATCGGCCCACACTCGATTTCCTCTCTGCCATCAAGATTTGGATCATGTGGTTGGATTGGTCAATATCAAGGACGTCATCTGGGCTCTTGAAGAAAACCAGTTAATCAACCTTTATGATCTGAAGCGAACGATACTCTTCGTACAGGAAACCATGGTGGTGGATCAGTTGTTACGAGAATTTCAGACCAAAAAAATTCACCTAGCCATCGTTCAGAATCAAGAGGGGAAAACAGTTGGATTAGTCTCTTTGGAAGATGTCATTGAAGAGTTAGTCGGAGAAATTGAAGATGAATTTGATATTGAACCGAGAATCTCCAAAAAATCGGAAAAAACCTTTCTAGTTGACGGTCGCGCTACCCTTCGTGAAGTGGAACAAACGCTGGATTTACCTTTGCATGACGTAGATGCCCCCTCAATCGGAGCTTACTTTGCTTTTCAATTAGGTCGCCTCGCTAGAGAGGGGGATACATTGACTCTCCCTCCTTATTGCGTTCGAGTTTCGGAAGTAAGAAATCGAAAAATTACCAAGTTATTATTCGAAAAAATGGCAGAAGTTTCTTAATTTCGGACGCCATTCAAAAATCTTGCATCTATCGCGTTGCGTCGTGGGATTCTCGTTGACGACTCTCTACAAATCCATTACCCCGAAAAAGGTTGTCCCTTCCCATCTTGCGGTTGAGAGAGTGAAATTTCGAACGGAGGCTTCATGAATCGCCGCACTGCTCTCAACTTTTCTAGTTTTCTTTTCATCTTTTTATTTTTTTCTCCCCTTTTCATTTCATGTGGAAATTCCCAAAGAGCTGGAGATTCTTTCAATTCTCTTGGCGCCGTTCCCACTAAATGGAGCAAATATCTGGCGGCCGGATCCGTAAGTGCAACCCTTGATGTTTATCGCAACAATGGAAAGCATGAACTAACTGAAGCTCTCAATGTCGATTTGACGAATGGCGTGGTGACGGCTGATCCTTTTTCGCTTCCTACCGGGGATACTTATCGATTCCTCATTACTTTTTATTACACACTTTCGAATGGAGATTCGATCCCCTACGCTTATGCCGATTTTCGTGCCTTAATTGACGAGTTGAGTGAGCAGGTCCGATTTTCAGAAAATGATATTCGCTATAGTTATGATACTTCTAACCCCGAAGTAACTGCATCGATTTCGGATGGCGTGTTGCCTAATTTAGATGATGACTCGGATGGTTGGAATAACTGGGAAGAGTTGCGGGATAAGGCGAATCCTCAGGATGGAAATAGCATTCCTCAAAATCCTCAAGTTACCGTGAGTGGAAAGCAGGATAGCGGCGCTAATACGGCGACAATCACGGTAACTGCGACCGATAATGCGAGGGTTGAAGATTTAAGGTTGATTGACCCGATCTGTGGCGTAACCACTTTAGGGGATAGTTCAACCAATAATTCTGATGGTTCAGTAACACGCACGTTAAGAGTTCGACTCGATTTATTGAGTGTTGGGGCCAACCCCCGTTTACTTCAGGCTTTAGCGAGTGATGGGGTGACACAATCGCAAAATGCTAATAGCAGCCTCGATTTTTCTATCAGCGGAAATAGCTCGCAGCCTTATTTCGTGTTTACTGATCCTCCCATTAATGGAGAACTCGAAGGACCCATTGTCTTCAAAGGTGTGGCTTGCAG
The DNA here is from genome assembly GCA_041746775.1 of bacterium. Classification (GTDB taxonomy): domain Bacteria; phylum UBA10199; class UBA10199; order DSSB01; family DSSB01; genus JBGTGJ01. The sequence continues at coordinate 412 of JBGTGJ010000224.1, read as the reverse complement.
TCGGAATAATATCAATGTGTCATCGATCAAGTTTTTGAATCAGGAAATCGATCAATTTGGATTTACGGGAGCTAGAAACGAGCAGACGGGGGATTTTCACGTCCAAAGCACTGCGGTTGATACTACTTTGTTGCCGGATGGGAAGACGACGCTGAATATCGAACTTCAGGATATTAGTTCCAAAAAAGGGAACGGAAGCGGAGATTTTGAAGTGGTGAATGACAGTCCAATCAAGATGATTACTATGCGTTTCATTCTCATATTTATTCCAATCTCTTTTTTGTTTGCTTGAAAGAAAATACAAGAACCCGGCTTGGCAATCTCCATGAGGTATTTTGGGAGTTGCCGCGCCGCAATTGACCCTACGCTGTCTGAAGGAATGGAATCTTCTTAGGTCTCCGTTGATGTGGCG
>JBGTGJ010000223.1:0-3769 GCA_041746775.1 bacterium | reverse complement strand
CCCCGCCATTGCTGATCGTAAAACTCCCGCCACTCATTTCCGGAATCGAAAGTTTTTTATTGCGAGCCTTATCCGTGAGCTGCGCCAATGTTTTTTCGAACGCCTCTAAACTCAATTGATCGGCATCTCGGATAACAGGAACCACCAAACCATAATCAGTACTGATCGCAATCGAGAGATCGACGAAATCTCGATAGATAATCTCTTTCCCCGTAAAGGTCGCATTAACGAGCGAAAAACTCTTTAAGGCACGAATCGTCGCGCGTGCAAAAAAGGAAACAATCCCTAACGACACCCCGTGCTTTTCTTTGAATGCTTCTTTATGCTTTTTACGAAAATCAATGACCGCCGTCATATCGACTTCATTAAACGTCGTTAGAATTGCCGCCGTATGCTGAGCTGCGACAAGATTAGCTGCAATGGTTTGGCGGATGCGGCTGGCCGGCTCTCGCCTTTCTCCCCGCTTTTCATCAATAGAATAATGAAGTTCTGGAATTGAAGGGATCGTTGATGCGGTCTCTTTTGGTTCAGGAGCTTTTCTCTCGACCGCTAATAGATCTTCTTTGAGAACCCTTCCCTCTTTCCCCGATCCCTTGACCTGACTTAAATCGACCCCTTTTTCTTCGGCCAATTTTCTCGCCGCAGGACCTAGCGGCTTTTCAGCCTCTTTTTTTTCAACGGCTGGCTGTTGCTTTTTTTCTGGCTCTTTGGACTCCGTTTTCTTTTCCTCTTTTTGTTCTTTGGCCGGTTTTTCCTCGCTCGAAGGTTGGGCTTCCTCGGTTTCTTTTCCTTGAGCACTATCGTCGATTTTTGCGATCACATCCCCCGGTTTGACTTTGGTCTCTGGCTCGGGATGTAAGATTTCAATAAGCCCACTCGCTTCGGCGTGCAGTTCAAACGAGGTCTTTTGCGTCTCAAGATCGACCAAGACCTCATCCTTTTTCACCATGTCTCCACTCTTTTTGAGCCAATGGCCGATGAAAACTTCGGTGATCGATTCTCCAACATTGGGAACAGTCACTTTGTGAATCATAAAATTCCCAGTCCTTGTTGCACGATCCGTTTTTGTTCGTTTAAGTGAAGATGCAAATAACTATTGGCCGGACTCGCTTGCGGCGCTCCACCTGCGTATAACAATTTTTGTTTTCCTTGGAGCAATGGGGGTAAATTCTGAGAAATAAATTCCCACCCCTCCATATTTTGCGGCCCTTCTTGGCACCAGACGATCTCTTGGGCGTTTGGAAAAGCTTCAAGCACTGCAGTCAACTTTTTCTTTGGAAACGGATATAATTGCTCGACTCGAATCAGAGCAATATTTTCAAGCTGTTGTTTCTCTCTTGCTTCAGCGAGAGCATAAAAGATTTTTCCGCTACAAAACAGAATTCTTTTTACCTGATGTTCCTTTTTTCTTTTGAATTTGGAATCGGTCAAAACTTCTTCAAAACAACTCTTTTCAAAATCGACGAGCGGAGAAACGGCATGGGGATTTCGTAACAAACTTTTGGGGGTCATAATGACCAGAGGAATTCGAAACATTCTTAAAATCTGACGACGGAGCAGATGAAAATATTGAGCCGGCGTGGTGACATTGCAGACCTGGATATTATTTTGCGCACAAGCCTTGAGAAATCGCTCGAGACGTCCGGAAGAATGCTCCGGTCCTTGCCCTTCATAACCATGAGGTAGCAGGAGAACCAATCCACTAAATCGATTCCATTTGTAGGCGGAAGCGACGAGAAATTGATCGATGATAATTTGCGCCCCATTAATAAAATCTCCGTATTGCGCCTCCCACATCATCAATTCTTTCGGATTGGCCATACTTTGACCAAACTCAAATCCCAGCGCCCCATATTCGGACAACAGACTATTGACCACTTCAAACTTCCCCTGCCCTTTTTTGAGATCGTTATAGGGGTTATATTTTTCTCCATTTTCCATATCATGATAAACACTGTGCCGCTGTGAAAAGGTTCCTCGCTCCGAGTCTTGTCCAGCCAAGCGAACGAAGTGTCCTTCCCATAATAAGCTCGCAATCGCTAACGCCTCGGCAAACGGCCAGTCGATCATCCCTTGTTCATCCAAAATCTTTTGCCTTCCCTCGAGAATCTTTTCAATTTTGGCATTCAGGTGAAAGGTATCCGGAACTTGAATCAGTTTTTGCCCGATCTCTTGCAGCAACTCAACTTGGATACCAGTTTCAACCTTTTGAAAGATCTCCTTTTCCGCCGGCTTACGAAACCCTTCCCATCGATCCTGAAACCCTTCCATCATCGGGGAGATACGGATCTTTTGAAATTGCTCAAAGGCCGTTTCGAGTTGCGCCTCATACCCTTTAGCAATATTTTCAGTTTCATCTTCCGTGACAACTTTTTCCTTAACTAATTTTTCTTGATATAACGAACGGACCCTTGGGTGATCTTTAATCACCTTATACATCATCGGCTGAGTAAAACTTGGCTCATCACTTTCGTTATGACCGTAGCGCCGATAACCGACCAAATCGATCACGATATCCCGTTTAAATTTATGGCGAAAATTGAGCGCCATTAAGATACAGCGCAATGCGGATTCCGGCTCATCCGCATTGACGTGAAAGATTGGGATCTCCAACATCTTCGCAATATCGGTCGCCTGGGAGGTGGAACGATATTCCGAAGGGGAGGTGGTAAAACCGATCTGGTTATTCACGATGATATGAATCGTGCCACCGACCGTATATCCGCGAAGCTCGGACATATTGAGACATTCATAAACGACCCCCTGCCCCGAAAACGCAGCATCCCCATGCAATAGCACTGGAATGATCTGAATCTTCTCTTTATCCCCTCTCAATTTTTGTTTGGCATGGGCCACCCCCATCAAAACCGAATTGACCGCTTCGAGATGACTAGGATTAGGCAGCAAAGAGAGATGCACCGCCTTCCCATTAGTTTGGACTCTTTGTGAAAACCCCATATGGTATTTCACATCCCCATCTCCGACGTTCGCATCGAGGTGACCGGAAAATTCCCCCAGCATTTTTTGCAGATCTTTTTGAAAAATATTAGCCAAGACATTCAATCTCCCACGATGCGCCATCCCCAGCAAAATCTCGTTAGCCCCTAAATTGGTCGCCTGACTAATTAAAAAATCAAGCATCGCAATCAACACATCGGCCCCTTCAATCGAAAATCTTTTTTGGCCGACAAAACGGCGATGCAAAAAGCTTTCAAAAAGTTCCGCTTCAATCAATTTTTGCAATGCTCTTTTTTTAACTTCAGGAGAAAAAGGTTTGGATAAATAATTAGACTCGACCCGTTTTTGAATCCACAGTCGACTGCGTGGATCATTGATATGCCCATACTCCACGGAGGCGGGAGAAAGGTAATAGATGGTCAGCCGCCGAATAATTTCTTGTAGCGGCACAGGCCCAATCCCCATCATCTTACCGACCTGACAGGTTCGGGTCAGATCTGAATCGGTTAAACCAAATTTATCTAATTTTAATAAAGGATGGGTCTTGATCCCCCGATGCAAAGGGTCAACATCGGCAATGAGAAATCCCAGCTCACGATAACTTTGAATTAATTCGAGAACCTTCAACTCAAAGTCTAAATCGACCCCTTCCGCTTCAACTGGCCCCCCATTTCTCCCTGGCATCCCCCAATTCATCCCCTCAAAGAAAAACTGCCAACTGGGGTCGACCGTGGCCGGATCCTTCCCTTATTGCTTGGCCAACAGCTCGACATTCCCCGTAGTCATCGGATTAAGATAGTTCTGCTCAATC
>JBGTGJ010000222.1:0-16425 GCA_041746775.1 bacterium | reverse complement strand
GGTGATGATGGCACCACCTATAAAGCCCCCGATGCCGATACCAATCCTAAAAAACCGACGATGATGTCGAATGATCCTCATTTTATGAAGGATGGAACTAAAGGATCGGTTGGAACTTTGACGTTTACTAAGATGTAGTTTGAAATTTTAAACAACCCCTTCTGGCGCTCAGAAGGGGTTTTTTTATTTTGTATATTATGAGAAATAAGATCTTTCCAAATAAAACTCTTAAAAGACATCGACACAGTCGCGCTTGATGAAGATCGAGCTCATGCCAAGAAAAAAGGACTTAAACCTCAAGTCACTGAAGCAGTCATTCAATTCCCTCATAATAAGCCTAAATTGATTTTTGTTATTTACTTGAGTCGCTACTCCCCTTATTCCGCTCGCTCTTTATCTCAAATTTAGGAATTTTTATGTTATCGATCAATCAACTCACAAAAGGTTACGGCCATCAAACTTTGTTTGAAGGGATCACGCTCCAAATGACCGCGGGAGAACGCTTGGGGCTGGTAGGGAGGAACGGGTCTGGGAAATCAACCTTATTTCGAATTATTTTGGGAGAAGAGGAGGCGGATGCTGGCACGATTACCTTTCCTCGAAATTATCGGCTCGGTCATTTAGCGCAACATATTCACTTCACCAAACCAACGCTGTTGGAGGAAGGATGCTTGGGACTCCCTGCTGGAGAAGAAGATGATCATTATAAGGTCGAGCGAATCCTCTTTGGTCTTGGGTTTACCCACGAGGATATGGAAAAACCCCCTTCCCTTTTTTCCGGCGGCTATCAGGTACGACTTAATCTCGCCAAAGTATTGGTGTCGAATCCCAATCTCCTCCTGCTTGATGAACCAACCAACTATCTCGACATCGTCTCGATCCGCTGGATCACGCAATTTTTACGTGAGTGGGAAAACGAACTGATCATCATTTCTCATGATCGGGAATTCATGGACGACGTCACTACCCACACCGCTGCGATCCACCGACGCAGTCTGCGTAAAATGCGTGGCGGGACCGAAAAACTCTACGCCCAGATTGTGCAGGATGAAGAGATTTACGAAAAGACTCGGCAAAATGAGGAAAAGAAACGGCAGAAAGAGGAACAATTTATCGCCCGCTTCCGCGCACAGGCGACGAAGGCGTCCGCTGTGCAATCCAGAATTAAACGACTGGATAAAATGCCGGCGCTCGAAAAACTGGCCCATATCGATCATCTCGACTTTGAATTTCACAACGCCCCATTTTTTGCCGAGCGATTGTTGGATGCGCGAAATCTTTCGTTTCACTTCAAAGCAGAAAATGCGCTGATCGAAGATTTAAGCCTGACCATCAAACCCAAAGATCGCATTGCGATCATCGGGAAAAACGGGAAAGGGAAATCTACTTTACTGAATCTTTTAGCCAAAGAACTTACTCCGGTCTCGGGAGAAGTCACTGTTCATCCTAACCTTAAATTAGGATTTTTCGGTCAAACCAACATCGACCGCCTGCACAAAAATCTCACGATCGAACAAGAGGTCCAAAACGCCAACCCCAATTTAAGTCGAACCGCCGTGCGAAATATCTGCGGCACAATGATGTTTAGTGGTGATCATGCCGAAAAGAAAATTTCGGTCCTATCGGGAGGAGAGCGAAGCCGCGTGCTGTTAGGAAAGATCCTTGCCGAGCCTGCCAATCTCGTTCTGCTCGATGAACCGACCAATCACTTAGATATGGAATCGATCGAGTCGCTCATCGAAGCGATCGAAAACTTCGAAGGGGCGGTAGTGATTGTCACCCATAGCGAAATGATCCTGAAAGATCTCGCGACTCGCCTCGTGGTTTTTCAAGGGGGTAAGGTAGACACCTTTGAGGGGAATTATGAGGAATTTTTAGACCGAGTCGGTTGGGAAGAGGAAAATGAAGGAAAACCTAAAAAGAAAGCGATGAAGGTTGAAACAGAATCAGATACTCCCGCCATTGAGCCGACCTCGGACAAAAAAGCGGTTCGTAAAAAACGCTCCGAGATTATTACCGAACGATCAAAAGCCCTCACCTCTTTGAAACAGGAGATGGAGACATTAGAAAAAACCATTCAAGAACTGGAAGCCAAATTAAATACCACCAATCAAGAATTGGTGGATGCCTCCCAGAAAAATCAAGTAGAGGTATTCGTCAATCTCTCCAAAGCTACTAAGGAACTTCAGAAAACCATCGATGAATCGTATGCCCGGTTAGATATCGTCATGACTAAGCACGAAGAAAAATCAAAAAAATATGATGAGCTATTAGCGCAGTGTGAGAGCTAAATTCTCGTTCCCACGGTCTCCGTGGGAATGCCTCCCAGACGCTCTGCGTCTAGTCACCCAATGAGGATAAACAGATGGGAAGAACTCGATACAAAATTTTTGAAAAAACCCACCCACATTTCTTAACCTGCACCATCATCAATTGGCTTCCTATTTTCACCCGACCCGAAACTACCCAGATTATTTTAGATTCCTTTCACTTCCTACAAAAAGAAAAACGCTTAACTCTTTTTGGATATGTTATTTTAGAAAATCACCTACACCTGATCGCTTCATCTGATGACTTAAACAAAGAAGTAGCAGCGTTTAAGTCCTTTACTGCAAGAAAGATCATCGATTACCTAAAAGAAAATAAAATGGAGACAACCCTGGAAAGGTTAGGATTTCATAAACTAAAACACAAAACCGATCGACAATATCAATTATGGCAAGAGGGAAGTCATCCGCAACAAATTCAAGGTGAGGAAATGATGAAACAAAAATTGGAGTATATCCATCTTAATCCTGTTAAGCGAGGTTATATAGATGATCCCATTCACTGGCGATACTCGAGTGCGCGGAATTATGCGGGGAAAGAAAGTTTAATTGATATTTGCACTGATTGGTTTCAATTATAATTACTGAACGCAGAGCGTTCTGGATGCATTCCCACGGAGACCGTGGGAACGAGAAGATGTGAAAATGTAGAGGGGAATAAAGCGGAGCTGCTATGTCTCTCGAAATAGTAAAAGTTGATTCCACTCACGCCAAAGCTTTGGGTAAAATCTGCTTTGAAGCCTTTTGCGATATTCAGAAAAAATTTGGTTCTCCTCCCGATTTTCCTCACCTTGAACTAGCTGAACATCTCATCCAAATGCTCATCAGCCGACCCGATTATTATGGGGTGATGGCGATACTGGAAGGGAAGCCAGTCGGCTCTAATTTTCTTTCCCTGTGCGACACCGTCGCAGGGGTCGGTCCGATTTCTGTCGATCCAAATTTTCAATCGATGAAAATCGGTCGAAGCTTGATGGAAACAATTCTTTACTACGCTTCTCAAAATAATATTCAACAAATCCGATTACTCCAAGATTCCTTTAATCTCACTTCCTTCTCACTCTATGCTTCATTAGGTTTTGAAATGAAGGAACCGGTCGCTTTATTGCAACCGATGAAGAGTGAACAATCTACGGATACCGTTCGCTTGGGGACCCCTCTTGATCTTCCGGAGGTGGATCAACTCACTCAGCGTTATTACCAAATAAGTCGGCTCAACGAAATCTCTTCAGCCATGACGATGGGGGCCCCTCTGCTGGTAAAAGAAAATCGTGGAAAGATTTCTGGATACTTAATTCCTGGATTTTTTGGTCACGCCGTCGCCGAATCGGAAGAGGCATTTTTAGAGTTGATTCTTGCGGTTGGAAATCAACTTCATCCACCCCTCCCTCCTTTTTTTCTTCCATTAAAATTCACCTCGCTCTACAAAAAATTAATTCAACTCGGTTGTCGCGCCATCAAGATGATGAACCTCATGGCGATCGGCCCCTACGAAGCCCCTACCGGTGTTTGGGCCCCTTCGATCCTCTATTAATCCACTAAAAAAAATCAAAGCCAACTTAACAGGAATTTTGTAGAATCCTCGCTTGGACCTGTATGCGATTTTATTCTCCTAAAAAATGGATGGGAATTACCCTGTTTTGCTTACTTTTCCCTTGTCTGCTCCATGCCAAGGAAAAGGCGGTTCAAGTGAATGAGGTCTGCCCTGGAAAAGTGGAGATTCGCGGACATTATAAAATCAAACTCAATGAGATTGAAAAAAAATTAACCTGCGGAGATCCCGAGGTCGAGGCCTGGAAGGAGATCCCACCCAATCAAGCCAAGTTTCATCTGGGAGTTTTTTTGCAGGATCGAGGCTTTCATCATGAAAACTTTTCAGTAGAAAATGATAAACTGATCGTTGAATTGGGCGAACCGACCTACATTAAAAAAGTTGATGTCCGTAGTGACCCCCCTTTCAAGGAGATGCCCCGCAAACGATTCATCGTTGGCGAAACGCTCACCCCCAAACGACTGAATGAACTGGAAGAATGGATCAAAATGGAGGTGCGAGCCAAGAGCCATCCCTGTCCTCAATTAGTGACTCGCGCCAACACCGTCACCGGAGTGGTCGAGGTCGATCTCGATTGGGGTCCCAAACAAAATGTCATTTCGGTTATTCAAGAGACCGTTCCTGGAATGGATCCCGGGGCACTGCGCCGCTATGATGCCTTTGGTTTAGATAAACCATTTAATGATGATTTGTTGGAGCTCACTTCGCGTCGAGTTGAAGAAAGCGGTGTCCTACAAAGTTCTCACTTCACTTGGCCCTGCCCGAGTAATCCTGAAGGGGTCGACTTGTTTCAACGAGCTTTTCCGGGAAAACCAAGATTGTTTCGAATCGGTTTTGGATTTGACACCGAAGAGTACGCTATTTTTCAAAGCTCATGGAAACATGCTCGGTTGGGAAGTAAGGCGTCCAACTTATCCGTTTCTCTTTACGCCTCTTACCGAACACAAAGTCTGGAAGTCGCTTCCGATTGGTATCCTTTCAAACCTCTCAGCAGTCGCTGGTATTTTCAACCTTCCGTAAATTTAATCCATGAACTGCAACCTGACTTTCATTATGCCGCAACCAACGCTTTTTTTGCTGCCGCCCGACGCTACGACAATCAAAAATTAGGATTGATCGCGCTATTCGGTCCCAATTTAAATTATACCTACACCTTTAGCGGTGCTGAGGAAGGGCTGACTCGATTTTTAACGCTTCATTATGAATTGGATTTGAAGAGTCATGATTGGGAATATTGGCAAAAAGATCCCCGAAGTGGTTTTCGTGTCTTGGGAGTCGGTGACTTCGGTACTCAAACGTTGCTTTCCGAAATTTCGGCACAACGCTTTAAATGGGATGGTCAGTATCTTTATAATTTTCGTGGGTACGATCTTCCCAAGATTGTGTTGGGTATTCGAGGGGGGATTTACGGAACTTTTGTCGATCAAGATCCCGACACCGTCGATAAACTTCCCCCCAACTATAAATTCTATCTGGGAGGGACACAAAACCTTCGCGGCTTTAGCCTCAACGAGCTACCGGAAGATGGCGCCCTGAGCGCGTTGTGGGGAGGAGTCGAGATCCGACTGGCTCACACACTTCCTTATTGGATCGAACCGCTCGTGTTTGTGGATGCAGGAATTTTAGGAGACAATGTGTTTAACTACAAGCTTCCGGTCTACTATTCGCCCGGCGGAGGGGTTCGGGTCGCTTCGCCGTTTGGGGTTTTTCGCACGACCTTTGCCCATGGTTTTAAATCGGGGGGAGAGGATGGCAATCCTGACAATACGCACTTTCAATTTCTCTTTAGCTTTGGGGAGGAATTTTGAAAAAAAATCCGAATTACATCTTGAGCGCGATTAAGATCGTCTTCATCTCGGCATTCACTGTTTTACTTTTGGCCGCGGCAGGAATTTTCGTCGTTTTGAAATGGCCTCAGACGCTTTTTAATCCCAAAGTGATCGGAGGGCTTGTCACTCTCTCTAGCAAGTTCGGGATCGTCGTCCGCTGGGATCAAGCTCAATTCAAGATTGACTCGTTTGGATTACTTCACAAAGCGATTGATTTTAAATTTACAAATCTTTGCTTTAATCTTGGAGGCAATCAAACCGCTGGGTGTTTTAAAAAATTAGAGCTTGCGGGGGAATTTTCCACCAACCTTCGAGGATTTCGAATTATATCTCTCGGCCCTGTCATCGTGGAACAAGGCTCACTGGCGATTCACCAAAAGAAAGTCGAAGAGAAAGTTGATGAATTATTTGGCTATGATCTTCCTGATTTAGTTTTACCTGAATATCTTCATTCAACTTCGTTTAAGTCACCGATCCAAATTGGTTTGGACCGAGTTTCTATTTGGGAGGAAGGGGAAATTTTACTTTTAGGAGCATTAGCGCTTCAGCCCACGATCAATGGGCAAGGAGAGATTGAAAAAGTCGATGCTAAAATCAACCTCGCCCCGGGTTACGATACCCCTTCCGGTTTAACGGAGGGGACATTTACGAGCGCCTCTCGCTTTAAAAAGAATGATTGGAGATTACAGGTTAATAGTCATTTGAAAACGGAATCGGGGGACTCGCTCCAAGCCAAGTTAAGCGCCTATCAAACCCGCTCAGGGACTTATGATTTTCAAGGGGTCGCAAATTACAAAAAAGGGAAAATTGATTCCACCGCCAATCTCAAAGGGATGTTAGGAAGAGGAAAATTGCAAGTGAACGCTAGCGGCAAGTTGCAAGGACTGAGCCCCGAATTAAATTCAATGAGTTTTTCTAATTGTAAGTTAGTCGCCAATCAACCCTCGGCAACGAGCAAAAAAATCAAGTTGGGGTTGGATTGCCCGATCGTGTTCGATCTGAAGAATCTTCGTCTCCCCGATGCCGCTTATGAAAAGTACGTCCAGATTCCATTGCATGCCAAAACAAATCTAAAGGTCGATCTTAATACCGAGCTTTTCCCTTCATTAGATAAACCGGTTGATGGAAAGGCCACGCTTCATTTCGATACCATCAGCGAAGAGCTATTTTCATTTAAAGGAGACGCGGAAACTGAGTTTGCGGGAATTCCTAAAAAATATCCGCAAGGATGGAAACTCGAAACTGATGCGGACGTTTCCCTGCTGCTAAAACAGTTTAAAAAATTAGTTCGTCTTTTAGACAAAAGTGCCTTCGCGATCCCTGCACCGCTTCGAGTATTGGATGGAACCGTGGAGTTTAAATTAAAAGGAAAGATGAATATCGTCGAAAACCGAGGGACGATTCCGATTGAATTTAATACGGAACTGCAATCGACTCGCCAAAAATTTAATACTCAAGGGGAAGGGGAATTAACCTATCATTTTGGCAAGAGTGGAAGTGAATCTAATATCGACATGGAACTCAATCTCACCAACCTTCGACTGGAACTACCAAAGTTTGGTTATGATTCGATCCCAACACTATTACCCGATAAAAGAATGATAGATCCCAACCGCTCGACGTCACGAGAATCAAAATTTAATTATCATATCAAAATCAAAACTCCGGCAGATCATCCCGCCCAAGTATTTTCTAATTTTGCGAAAGAATATATCCCCGTCAGTCTTGATCTGGTCCTTACTCCCCAAAAAATAGGGGGTGAAGTTTCTATCCAAAATGCTCAGCTGGTTTTCTTCAGGCGTAATGCGTTGGTGAAAAGGATGAAATTCAATTTTGAAGAGCCGATCGAAAAAAGTGTGATCAATAGCGATATTCAGATCAATTATGCCAATTATAATATCAATATTTTACTCATCGGATCGGTGAATCGGCCACAGATCATTTTTGAATCGAGCCCGCCTCTCGATCGAGAACAGATCATCTCCGTTCTGATTTACGGCCGCACTTATGAAGAACTCAATACCAGCCAATCGAATACAGTCGGCTCGGTATCCGGAGCGGCCGCCGATCGAGTGATGACATTAGGGTCATTATTCCTGCTCGCGGGCAGCCCGATTCAAAGTGTGAGCTATAATCCAGCAACGGGAGCGATGGAGGCAAGGGTCCGAGTGGCGGAGGGGACGAGTATTAAATTAGGAACTCAAGAAGGGAAAACCCAAGAGGCAGGGCTGCAACAAAGTTTAGGGGGAAACTGGAATCTCAATACTTTTTTTGAAAACGATACGGAGACGGGAAAACAACGAGGGGGCGGAATGCTGGAATGGTATAAGAGGTATTAACCGCCCGTCATCCCTGTAAAAACAGATCCATTTATTTTCTAATCGTCAAACATGGCTAGCTTATTTTGCTTAAAAGTGTAAATCCCCTCCCCCTATGCAAGAAACATTAGACTTTCAAAACCTCGGTATTTCCTCTCGAATCTTAACCACGCTTAAAAAAATGAAGATTTCTACTCCGACGCCGATCCAGCAGAAATGCATCCCGGTCGGACTAGAAGGAAAAGATATCATGGGGATCGCGCAAACCGGAACCGGCAAAACATTGGCGTTTGTGATTCCGCTGGTACAGCAACTCGATCACCTCCCCGGTCGCTCACTCGTTTTGCTCCCTACAAGAGAATTGGCATTGCAGGCTGCTGAAACCTTCCATCAGATTGGAACTCCATTTAATCTCAAGATTGCGGTCTTGATTGGCGGCGAATCGATGCATCGACAGATCCAAGAACTCAAACGCCAACCGAGAATCATCGTCGCCACGCCAGGCCGTCTCTTAGATCACCTCAAACAAAATTTGATCCACCTGAAGGACATCAAGATTTTAGTGTTAGATGAAGCGGACCGCATGCTCGACATGGGATTTGCTCCACAACTCAATCAGATCATGAGGAGCGTTCCCAAGGAGCGGCAGACACTCCTCTTTTCTGCCACCATGCCAGACTCAATTGTCAAACTGGCAACGACGTACATGTCACTCCCGGTTCGTTTGGAAGTAGCGCCAGCCGGCACCACGGCGGCAGAGATTGAGCAAGAGATCTTTATCATTCAACAAGAATCGAAACTTTCTCTGTTGGAAAAACTTCTACAGCAATATCGAGGAACGGTTTTGGTTTTTTCGCGAACCAAATTTGGAGCCAAAAAAATCACCTCGATCCTACGTGCCTTAGGGCACAATACCGCGGAGATTCACGCCAATCGATCGCAATCGCAGCGACGTGAAGCGATGAACGGATTTCGATCAGGAAAATACCGCGTCATGGTCGCCACTGACATCGCGGCAAGAGGAATTGATGTCAGCAATATTGAAGTCGTCATCAACTTTGATCTTCCAGACAAATCAGAAGATTATGTTCACCGAATTGGAAGAACCGGGCGCGCCGGAAAAAAAGGGCTCGCCATTTCATTCGCCACCCCTGGCCAACGGAGAGAAATTCATATCATTGAACGACTGATCAAAAAAAATCTCACCATTTCCCAATTACCAGAACTTCCCCCACTCAAAGATGGAACCCCATTTCAACCTCCCAGCCTTCGTGCTGCTAGTGCCCCTTCCGGAAGACAGTTTGTAAAATCGCGCCGGTCACGTTTATCCCGCATCCGATCTAGGCCATAACCAATATATGCGTTCTCAGTTCTGAGATTTATCAAAAATCGCGCCAACTATTAAAATTATTTTCGCGATTAATTTTTTCTTAAATTATTTTCTACCCGCCACAATTTTTTAGGGTTACCATTTAGTATAATCTGTTTGAACCAGTGTCATGATGAAAGGAGGTTAACGATGAAGAAATCAATCATCATACCTGCGTTGATCAGCGGCCTATTGATGACTTCAGCAGCGCTAGCAGCTGACAGCAGCACCAATGTGGGTGCAACACAAATCCAAGAAACCAAAACAGTGGTGGATCCCAACACTGTTTTAACTACCACACAATTTAGTGGCAGCGATTCATTGGCAATTGGTGATCCGTTGGGGAATAGCCCTGTGACCCAAAAACACGATCTTGGTCCCCCTTCGACCAGAAGATTAAGTTATAATGAAAACTGCCAAGACGAAGCATGTGTCCGAGCCCAAAAACGCTGGAATATGAACACCACCTGGGAACAAGACCGAAAATCAGGAATGTCACTAGGTTGGGGGCAGGATTATAAGAATACTGAGGAATAAATAAGATAGTATAAAAAACTCCCGACTCTTTTAGAGTGCGGGAGTTTTTTTATTTTGAATACCGCCTCGACCCCGGCAATTCTCGCCATCACACAAGATCCCTTCATCGCTTACACTTCCAAAGTCCGATGGTTTTTTTCCATCATCTTCATTATGGCCTCTCAGCTATCCTCGTTTTTGGGAGGCAAAATGCTTTGGCCGGTTTCTACAAGATTCCGATTGGCATTGCCTGGGGTTCGTGGGGGGTATTTTAACATTATCAATTGTACTCTCGCTGATATACAAACCAGCTTTATCAAAGGAGAAAACATGAATGGAAATAACGAAATTATCGAACTGCAAAATCACATCAAGAGACTTATCCCCAAGGGAAGGAAAAAATTGATCCTTGTGGCGCTGGGTTTAGGCCTCATTGCAATAATCAAATCGATCACGGTCATTCCCGCGGGGCACGTGGGATTGAAAGATTTCTTCGGGAATGTCTCGGATAATACGCTTTCCGCCGGATTGCACCTCGTCAATCCGTTACTCAAAATCCATAAGTTTTCGATTCGGACCCAAGAAGTGACGGAACAGGCCAATGTTCCCTCAAAGGAAGGTTTGAGTGTTCACTTGGATGTTTCACTCTTATCCAGTCTCAACCCTCAGAAAGCGGCCCAAGTCTACAAGACGATCGGGCCCGACTACCTCCGAGTGGTGGTGGTTCCGCAACTTCGATCAGTTATCCGGGGGGTGACGGCCGGTTATGAGGCGAAGGCCCTTTACACCTCGGAACGTGAGGCGATCGCAAACGAGATGTTCTCCCATTTGAAGGGACCCCTCTTAGAGCGCGGGATCACCGTTGAAAAAGTCCTCTTGAGGAGCGCCACATTGCCCGCAATTCTTGCGACAGCGATCGAGAAAAAACTGGAGGCGGAACAACAGTCGGAACAGATGAAGTTCGTTCTGAATAAAGAAACGCAAGAAGCCGACAGGAAGAGGATTGAGGCTCAGGGGATCGCCGATTTCCAGAAGATCGTCACCACCGGGCTGACTGATTTATTTCTTCGCTGGAAGGGAGTCGAGGCCACATCGAAACTCGCCGACAGTCAAAACAGCAAGGTGGTCGTGATCGGAAGCGGAAAGGACGGATTGCCGATTATCCTTGGAGGACAGAACTAATGCCGGGTTTTCGAGGAACGGTGGAGGAATGGATTGATGGGAGGCTGTATATGTTGAAGACCCCAATCGGACGTCTACGGGCCATTGGTATCATCGAGGGATTTTCTTATCTGCTGCTTCTTGGCATCGCGATGCCTCTCAAGTACTTCGCCGGTTTGCCTTTGGCTGTAAAGATCGTTGGTTCCATTCACGGCGCCTTATTTCTTCTATTCTGCATGGCACTTATACAGGCGACGTTGAAAGCACGCTGGTCGATTGTGCGCACATGTATTATTTTCGCCTCGTCTCTTGTTCCCTTCGGCACTTTTGTGATTGATGAACGTCTGAAACAAGAAGATCAAGTGTTATGCACGATCACTTGAAACGCAATTTGTTTCGGAGTTCCATGATGTACCCACTAAACCACCAATCAAAGTCAATTCTACCTCTCAAAGGCAATCAACCTGTTCTTTTTATTTATAAGTTCTCTTTGTTGGGGATTGTTCTCCGTCACCGAAGGTCTGTGGTTTATGGGTATTGGTGTGGGAGAGTGGGAATTGAATACTGACAAATCATTGAGTTGCTTTCGCACTAGTGCACAAAATTTGTTGAGTTTTCACCTAATAAAATCGCTCAACCCCTGCACCATGTTTTGGAAACTTCTTACTGTGCTTTGCATTATTGCGTTTTGATAATTTGAGAAATTAACATTAACAAAATGATTTTGATTTTCTGAAAACGATTTTTCATCAGAAAAAACTTTCACCTTACTTGCATTAACTAAAGCATATAGCCTTGAAAACTTTTTCCATTCATTTTTTAAATAAAAAATGCCGCCAAAAAATAAAATTAAAAAAACGATTTCATAAATTATAAATGGTAAGGAAAAATAATTAACTGAAGAATATTTAAACCTTAAAAATAGTGGAAAAATCATAAAGAAAATAAATGCTGTGACCGAAAGTTGATAGATATGAAGCAAGTGCGCCCAATCATTCATTGATTGCTTGGTTAGGCCCCAGTCGATTTGTGGAATTGTATTTAATATTTCCCGTTCAATGCCTTTATTCGCTAGTCTTAAAATTGGTAACCCAATTAAATTGTAAATTATATGGACAAAAAAAGTAACAAGCAGACCTGTACCTAAAAAACCGAAAATAAGAAGATAGGGGTCAGAAGAAATTAATCTGATCGATTCTAGCTTACATGAAGGGAATTCAATAAAAAGTACTAAGAATATAAATAATCCTAAGGCGAACCCGTAGATAAATGTAAATATTTCACCCCGTTCTAATTTAGCAGCAAATGTATTTATTGGAGACAGATCCATACTTTATTTAAAGCCATTAAATGTGCTAATTTTCTCTTTTCGCTTAAAGGGCGTCTTTCCCAGCAGAAGTCACCCCCCACATCCACTCCCTCTCGCCTCACCCTCCGCATACAAATATTTTTGAAATCCATTGAATACCTTCTTGATCTCTTCGGGTGTGCCCAGTTCTTTCACGGCATCCGCTAGCGAATCATGATACATAAGGCGCAACAAAGGCGACAATTTGTCTTGGGCAAGTTCTTCCACGCCGATATTAACGTAGTGTGAGAGGACGAAATTGAGAAAGATCTTCAGTTTACTGTTGAATTTTTCACTGATGATAACCTTAGCTTTTGCGGCTCGTTCTTCGCGACTTAGCGGCGGCAAAGCATAGGCTATATAGGCCAGCACGTCGAAGAGATCGCTTTTCTCAGCATCGATGACCTTTTGAAATTCAGCCAATTGTTCTTTACCAAAACCTTTTTCTGCAAGCCCTTCCAGTAGCTTGGCACGCGTCTCGGGGACACTCCATAGGACGCGCAATTCATCTTCGTTACGGAAGAATTCCGGGAGTTTGCCAAAAAGCGATTCCATGAATTGCTGCGCGGACATCGGGGTTCCGTCTGGATGCCAAAATGTGGTGGCCATCATGTGTTGAATGGTGCGGGCCTTGCCGTCGGCTAGCTTTACCTTAATCTTCTGCGAACGCGGAAGGGGACCGGGTCCGGTACCTATGTCTGAATCTGGAAGAACAGTCAGGCCGGCTGGCGATGACTCCGTCGGTGATGACTTCGGTTCCGGCTCGATCGGTTCCCCGTCCCATTCTGGATCGCTGAAATGGTGATGCGCCTTCACAAAATCAAAGATCGTAAAATAGTCCTTCCCATCGTAAAGCCGCGTGCCACGTCCAATGATCTGCTTGAACTCGATCATTGAGTTAATCGGGCGCATCAAGACGATGTTACGAATGTTTCGGGCATCTACTCCAGTGGAGAGCTTTTGCGAGGTCGTCAAGATCGTGGGAATGGTCTTTTCGTTATCCTGGAAATCACGCAGCTGTTGCTCACCGAGCTCGCCGTCATTGGCGGTAACCCGCTGACAATAATTCGGGTCTTTACTGGTCTTCACCTGATTGATTAGGTCGCGAACTGCCAGTGCATGATCCTGGGTAGCGCAGAACACCAGCGTCTTCTCATTCTGGTTGATCTGCGACATGAAAAGTTTCACGCGGTGAACTTCCCGTTCCTTGATCTCGATGATCTTATTGAAATCGGTTTCAGTGTACCGCTTCCCGGCTTCTATCTCCCCCTCGATCAACTGGTCATCAGAGGTATAAACGTACTCATCGAGCGTCGTGGAAATTTGTTTCAGTTTGAACGGCGTGAGAAAGCCGTCATTGATTCCCTCTTTGAGCGAGTAGATATAGACCGGCTCGCCAAAGTAAGCATAGGTGTCCACGTTATCCTTGCGCTTGGGCGTGGCGGTGAGGCCCAGCTGCACGGCGGGGGCAAAGTAATCAAGGATACCTCGCCAGTTGCTTTCGTCGTTCGCGCCGCCGCGATGGCACTCGTCGATAATGATGAAATCGAAAAAGTCTGGTGGATATTCGCCAAAATAAGGGGATGGTTTGCCATCCTTCGGCGGTCCACTCATAAAGGTCTGAAAGATGGTGAAAAAGAGGCTGGCGTTTCTTGGAACCTTCCCCTTCTTACGAATATCTTCCGGCTTGATACGCACAAGGGCATCATCTTGAAAAGCCGCAAAGGAGGTGAAATCGTTATAAGCTTGAGTAGCGAGTGTGTTTCGATCAGCCAGAAACAAGATGTGCGGGCGACGTGATGGTTCACCATCCCGAGTTCTCTCAATTAGATTCCAACGCGCCTGAAACAACTTCCACGCAATCTGAAAGGCAATTGAAGTCTTGCCAGTGCCAGTAGCGAGCGTGAGTAAGATTCGATCCCTCCCCGCGACGATCGCTTCCAACACTCGGTTGACCGATATTTCCTGATAAAAACGGATCGTCCAGCTGCCACTCTTATCTGGGAAAGGGACACCAGTGAAGCGTTTATGCCACGCGTTTTCTTCGGCAAACGTCAAATTCCAAAGCTCATCCGGAGTGGGGTACTGCGCCACCTCCCCTTCTGTTCCTTCACTCATGTCGATGCCATAGATGCTCTTCCCATTAGTAGAATAAGTGTGCCGGACAGAAAGTTTGCCGGCGTAATTCTTCCCCTGCGCAACTCCTGCAGTAAGTTCTTCATCCCATCCCTTTGCCTCAATCACTGCCAACTTGCGGTTGCGATAGACAAGCACATAATCGGCTATAAGCGGCTTGCCACGCCGACCGTGCCCTTCGATGCGACCAGGCGTGATAAGATACTCACGCAGGATTTTAGTCCCATCGACGACACCCCAGCCCGCCGCCTTCAATGCGGGGTCAATATGTTCAGCTCTGGTTTCTGCTTCGTTCATCATGTTTGTCATTTGCCACGTTCTACTAAGTTCTCATATTTTTTTTCATGGTTTGTATCCATCTACTGCCCCAATAGATACAAACACAGGCACTTTGTTTACATCTTTGAAAAGATAGATACGAATCGCTCAACTCATAATTCTCCGTTAAAGGCTTGGTGCAGCAGTGATTTTTTTAACGCCTCCAACATGGCTAGCTTGCGCTCGTAGAGGGAAGCGAGGCGCTGGGTTTCGGCAAGCATGGTATCCAGCTTAGCGACGATTGATTTCTGTTCATTGAGAGTTGCCGGATATTTGACAGAGAAGTCTTGAATCTGCGCCTTGGTGATCGCCTGTCTTGTCGAACCACCTTCTGCGCCCGTTTGTAGCAATTGATCTTTGTAAGGTTTGGAAATGAGAAGATAGTGAAGAAAGTCCGCGTCTAACTTTTCAGGAAGCGGTCTTATGATCGAAACATGCTGATTCACCCGAGCTGGCAGGACATCCTCTGGAACAATGCAGCATCGCGCGACAGAAGCCCCCGTGATGTTCAACAGTACGTCACGTTGCTGCACCTCGACGTTCGACAATTCGTCGGCCTGAGCATCATCAAGGAAGGCGAGCTTGCGATACTTGAAATTGAGATCGTGGACATTCAAACTACGGATCAGCGAAATGCCTTCCGACTTGTAGGATTCTTCGCCGCCGCGTGGAGTCGCCCCACTGCCAATTTTTGTTGTGAGCGACTTCAGCTTGCTCTCCACCCACGCCGAGCCACTCTGGGTGAAGACCGATTGGAGGTGGCTTTCGAAAAGGGAGCGAGCGTTTTGGAGGTGCTTTTCGGCGTTGGCTTTGGAGGTAGCGATGCCCGCAAACGCTTTGTCGAGGATGGCGACGATGCGTTGTTGTTCGGAGAGTGGGGGAACGCGAATCAACTGTGCTCTAACCTCGCTGTCAGTCACTGCTGGATAACTTGCACCCTTTTGGAGGATTTCCATCTGACCCATGAAGTCTTCGGTGAAAAGCGAATAGAAAACGAAGCGATGGTCAATTCCCGCCTTTGGTCGGAGAATAAAGTAACCGGTACTACAAACTTGGTTATCGAGATGCTCCGGCACAACAGCGATTCTTTGCAATGTTGGCCGTACTGTCGCGAATAGCACATCGTTAGCTTTCACGAGTCGTCGCGCACGACTTGGCGCGTCCTTACCTTTTAGGCGTTGAGTTCCCTCAATCTCAAACGTCGTGTTGGAGATACTCGACACGTCGATGTAATCGAACTCTATTTCTGGCGATTGAAGAGGATTGATCATCTCTGTCTTTTGAAGAACTTCCCTGAGTGATTTTGTTTGCCAAATCATAGCTATATTCCAAACAAGTTATTTATCTTTTCAAATAACGGCTTGAAATTTCTGAAATCATCCACAGATAAATCAAAAATTTTTTCTAAAATCTTAGCTTTTTTATTTCCTTTTATTTTTAAATGTTTCGTATTCCCCGTAGTTATTTCCTCGGTTGCAAAAGTATTATCTAATAAAAAAATATCTGGCAGAAGATTCTCAACCTCCACACAACTAGGAAATCTTAAATCGG
>JBGTGJ010000221.1:0-8011 GCA_041746775.1 bacterium | reverse complement strand
TGGAGAATTAAGAGGAATTGGCTCGGGGCAAAAAGAAGGTTTTACGATGGTCAACGCATTTGAATTAGCAAATATCAAAAAATTGAATTCTCCATGGGCAAAAAACCTTACCACCCTAGCTTCTTCAGAAAAAATTCCGAGTTCTTTAGTCATCACCTTTCCACAATTTATACAACCCAATCTGATCCAAGAGTTAACAACCGCTTTGCTAAAAATTGGGGGGGAAGCTTCTTCTCAACCTATACTCTCCGAGCTTCGCCTGAAAGGGTTTCAAAAAGCTCCCTCGATTTAGTATAAAAGTTAATTAATTACAGATAGTTAAAGAGATTATATTGACAAGCAAATAAACTTCTTAAACCAGTCTAAAATAATCGCCATTCCATAGGGTAGTAATAAATCCAACGCAACTTTTCCCAAATTCTACCGATACCCTTATTGAAAAAGGCAATGTTGCCTGTTGAGGTTGAGAAAGGGATGAGAGTAGAATGGGAATGGCGGATCTAAAAGAAACTGACAATGAATACTATTCAATCCACGGTGATACGGTGGTTGGAATCTCGCTGGCCAACAGCACGGCATCCCTCCAAGTAGACCTCACCAAAAGTCATCATGTATTAATCGAGATCGAAGAGTTTAGAAATGTTGTGGGATTGAGTTCACCTCTTCAGGCTGGGTTTTTAATCAATCAAGACCAAAGTTGCTGGCTTACTAATTTGGGTAGAAATGGATCGGTTGAAGTTTACCGACCGATGAAAAAGATCTATCGCAAATTAGCCCACCAACAGGTCGCCTACTTGCGAGATGGCGATTATATCGGACTTTATGGGGCATTCTATAAACTATCGATTGAAGAAAATTACTTTTCACTGATTCCTGTCGAAGTTTCGAATCGATCAAGGTTTTAGTTATGAAGATCGTTTTAGACAAAATCCTTAAAAATTTAATTCCCTTCGGATTGTCCCTTTTGTTTTTTTCTGCATGTCTTCAGGGTGGGAAAAGTAGCGATGGAGAGGTGATCGAATTCAACGGCGTTGGTCTTCGTCAATACACCGCACAATCCTCGATGATCAGTGGAGTGGTAAAATATTCTCAATTTACGGGAGGAAGTATTCTCGTCGAAGCGAGATATTCGGTCCCCTGCACTTACGGACGCTGCCCCGTAGTAGGAGAACCCCCTATCGCTTCGGTAGAATTGAACGCTCCTGGTATGTATGCGCTGCAATTACCGATTCAACCGAAAGACCTAATGATTATTGCCTCTATGACAACCCCGGGTAATAAAGTTCGAGTTGCTTCGACCTGGATTTTAGGAGACGTCAGCGTTTTTAAAAACATTGATTTAGATTTGGGAGAAATCAATCCGCCCCTTCGGTAATCTGATTCGAAAGCTCATCGATGTCCCCCTCCTGCCGAGGAAAAAACTCTTTCAACTTTTCTCCACACCGAAGAATCCCTTGGACCAACCCTTCCGCAAATTTTGACTGTTTAAATTCTAGGAGAACAATATCTCGAATCTCTTCCCAAAAATGTTCGGAAACTTTTTGATGAATCCCTGTATCTCCCAAAAGAATTAATTGCTGATGCTTCAGTTCAAGCAAAAAGAGTATCCCATTTCGGTCTCTCGTTTGAGTCATCCCCAATTTCTCAAAAATTTTTTTCCCTTCCTCGATGGTATCCCCTTGAAAAGATCGATGAAGATGAACCCGAATCTCCCCCGAAGTGTTCTTTTCCGCTTCTCCGATCGCCTGAACGATCTTATCTTCCTCTTCTTTAGTAAAAAATTTTCCCGGAATCTTTCCGTGTGTCATAAAATTGTCCCCATTAATCTGCATTCTGCCTTACAAAATCTACAATTCATCACCACCCTCCCGATGCCCCACCGCCACCAAAACTACCTCCTCCACTGCCAAATCCACCCGAACTTCCTCCCCAACCACTCCCTCCACTGTGCCCTCCCCAACCACCACCATAACCACGATAATTCCCTCCGCGATTGATACCTACTCCTAACGCCATCAGTTTCAAAATAAATGCTGCCGGAATAAAGAGAAAGAAAAAGAGCAAAAATATGACGAGTGGTAATTTATTACTGACCCGTGAATGAGAAGCTGGCTTTGCCTGATATTCTCCCACAATCGCTTTTTGAATGGCAGCAACGCCACTTAATACCCCATGATCGAACTCTCCTCGCTTGAAGTGAGGAAGTATTTCATTTTCAAGAATAGATTTACTCAACGCATCGGTCAGTGCCCCTTCTAGTCCATAACCAACTTCGATACGAACTTTTCGGTCCCCTTTGGAGACTACAAGGATGACACCATTATCTCGCCCGGTTTGCCCTGGTTTCCATTTTTCAGCGAGACGAATCGAAAACTCTTCAATCGTATCCCCTTGCAGGTCAGGAAAAGCCGCCACCAATATTTGGTTGGTAGTTTCTCGTTCAAATTGAGCCAGTTGCTGTTCGAGAGCTTGCTGAGTGCTGGAA
The DNA here is from genome assembly GCA_041746775.1 of bacterium. Classification (GTDB taxonomy): domain Bacteria; phylum UBA10199; class UBA10199; order DSSB01; family DSSB01; genus JBGTGJ01. The sequence goes on along the minus strand of JBGTGJ010000221.1, from coordinate 5,526 downwards.
GAAAGCAATCCTGCTCCATCACTGATATAGGTATTTGGAACTGGAGGAATATTAAGAGAGTAGAGCGTGGAGGAAAGAAACAGAGAGGAAAAAAGAAAAAGAAGCAGAGATGGGATTGAAAAAAATTGTTTTTTCCAACTTAAAAATCTTTGCTTCATTGCTTCTTTGCCTCTCTGTATCTTCCTTTATAAAACTACTTTGAAAAATCTACCTTGGGAGCTTGATTTGCCCCTGCTTCGGCTTGGAAATACGGTTTTGCAGTAAATCCACTCATGGAAGCCACTAGAGAAGCGGGAAAGCGGCGAATCGCCGTATTGTATTCTCTCGCAACCTCATTAAATCGTCTTCGTTCAACGGTGATCCGATTTTCGGTCCCTTCGAGCTGGGATTGTAATTCGAGAAAACTTTGATTCGCTTTTAGGTCAGGATACCTTTCGACCACGACAAGAAGTCGAGATAAGGCACTCGAGAGAGCCCCTTGGGCAGCTTGAAATTTTTCGAAAGCTTGTGGATCGTCCAATGCACTCTTCATTGTCGAAGAACCCACCTGAGTCGCCTGAGCTCGGGCTTGCACAACCGCTTCCAGCGTTTCCCGCTCATGGGAAGCATACCCCTTCACTGTAGACACAAGGTTAGGAATTAAATCGAGACGTCGTTGATAGACATTTTCTACCTGTGACCAGCTTTCTTTAACCCGTTCATCTAATGTCACAAGCTGATTTCGAACCCCCACAAACCAAAAAGCAACTAAAGCAACGACTCCGCCTAACACCAAAAGGGCGATCAGGAACTTTTTCATAGATTCTCCTTTAATTTCAGATTTCGTATTCAATTTCGAATTTTACTTATAGTGTGACTAATGCTTGATTTCAAGAAAACTTCATGGCTAGAGCTTGATTTCTTTAAAATCAAATCCTTAATAATGAAATAGGGGGGACATATGGAAGATACTCTCGTTGTTGTTTCAAAAATAAAAAAATATATTCGTGACAAATCGGCGATGAACACCTCTGCCAATGCAATGGAAGCTTTGACAAAAATCGTTGCCAAAGCTTGTGAACAAGCGATGGAAAATGCTAAAAATGATGGGCGTAAGACGGTAATGGATCGCGATTTTGTCGTCTAATTTATCCTAGAAAAACTAATTTTATTACCTTTCATCCTGCACAGGAGAAATCTTAATGTACCCTATTGCCGTAGGCCTGCTTCTTATCGTTGGCCTCTCCTTTTTTTCCTATACGATCTACAACCGTGTCGCTTTAATTCGGATGGCGAAAGGAAAGGATTGGAGATTTGAAAAAATCACCGAACGAATCAAAGCGATTTTAGTCTACGCCTTCGGCCAAAAAAGAATGGTCAGCAATCCAAAAAATTTCTGGCCTGGTTTATGGCATGCCTTTGTCTTTTGGGGTTTCTGTATCCTCTCCATTCGTACCATCACCCTATTTGGAATTGGATTCAATGAAGGGTTTCACCTTCCTGCCTTTAGCGGTGGATTGGGAAATTTCTATAATCTCAACAAAGATATATTTTCAGTATTGGTCTCCATCGGTGTGCTTTTTTTTCTAGGAAGACGTTTTTTTACCAAGCCGGAAAGGATCTCTCTGTCGACGGAAGGTTTCATGATCCTATTCGCGATTTTCTTTCTGATGGTGACCGACTGGTTTTATGACGGCGGGCAGATTGCGTTGGGACATGAAATAATCTCACCCACTTGGGCACCCGTAGGACATCTGACAGCAAACTTTATTCAATGGTTGGGTTGGAGTCCAAAAACAATCAGCACCATTAGCACCACCTCTTATTTTCTTCATTTGACGATCATTTTGGGATTTTTAAATTTTCTTCCCTTAGGAAAACATTTTCACATCATCACCGCCATTCCCAACATCTTCATGCGCAATCTTAAACCTTACGGGGCGATTAATCCAATTAACTTAGAAGATGAATCGGCCACTACATTCGGAATCGACAAAATTAACGAGTTTAGCTGGAAAGATGTCATGGACATGTATACCTGCACTGAATGCGGTCGGTGTACTGAACAATGTCCTGCCTACAACACCAACAAGCCTCTCAACCCAAAGCAGCTTTTGATGGAATTGAAAGAGTTTTCTTATCACCACACCCCAGAAATTGTGGAAGGTTCCGCTGAAGAAAAAGAAAAAGTTTTTTCCACTCCGCTAGTCCCCAATGTCATCGATCCAGAAATTTTGTGGAGCTGCACCACCTGCCGCGCCTGTGAAGAGGCCTGTCCTGTCTTTATCGAATACGTTCAGAAGATTGTCGATATGCGCCGACATCTGGTGTTGATGCGTGGAGAATTTCCTGCCGAAGCCCAGGCAACACTTCGCAATATCGAAAACAACGGAAACCCTTGGGGGATCGGCTTCGATGAAAGAGCGGTTTGGGCAAAGGGGCTAGGAGTACCAAGTTTGGCGGAGAAACCGGAAGTGGAAGTCCTCTACTGGGTCGGATGCGCTGGCTCCTTTGATGATCGAAACAAAAAAGTCAGCACTGCCCTCGTAAAAATTCTTCAGGAAGCGAAAATCGACTTTGCGATCCTTGGACCTGAAGAAACCTGCACTGGAGATCCGGCGCGAAGGATCGGGAACGAATATCTTTTCCAAGCATTAGCCAAACAAAACATTGAAACCTTAGGGCGCTATAAATTCAAAACGGTTTTGGCCCAATGCCCACACTGTTTTAATACGATTAAGAATGAATACCCACAATTTGGTGGAAACTATGAAGTGATTCACCATACCGACTACATCCAACGCCTCATTGAACAGAAAAAAATCAAACCGGTCAAAGAGCTCAAAGAAAAACTTACCTACCACGATTCATGTTATTTAGGTCGTTATAACCAGGTTTATGACTCTCCTCGTGAAATTGTAAAAAGTATTCCCGGCGTGGAATATCACGAAGTAGAAATTTCGCGCGAACGTGGAAGATGCTGCGGTGCCGGTGGTGGAAGGATGTGGATGGAAGAACGGCTTGGCTCGAGAGTTAATCACAAGCGATTAGAAGATTTACAAACGGTCCAACCCGAGACAATTGCCTCAGCCTGCCCCTTCTGCATGACGATGTTGACTGATGCAGCACGGGATAAGCATGTGGAGATTAAGACAAAAGACGTGGCGGAGTTAGTGGCTGAATCTTTGTAATAATTTTTATCAATGAAAATATTCACGCTCTAATTTTTTTTCACCAAATTTTTCTAAATAAAAAATTCTCATAACGAGTTGCGTCAATTTTAGTAACTATTTGTTACATTTTTACTAGCCTTCTAACTCCTTTTGTTATATGAGGTTTTCATAACTCATTCGAGGTGAGGTATACATGCCCCCAGATCCAAAAAAAGTGGGGGGGGTTCATCATCAAACAGGTTCTTTTCCGCCAACGGATGGACCACCTTCTCAAGCGCCACTTTCTGATCGCGTTTCACCTCGCCCTGATTTTCCTCTTCCTCCACGATCTGCTGATTTATCCAATCTAAAAAATTTAATTCATGGACGTTCGCATTCGCTAGATCCTTATTTTTATTTAAATGAATTAATCAGATCTCTAGGAAATCCCTCACCTCAAGGAGCGATTGAAGTTAACTTAGAGGGGCATCCGCATAATTATAAAGTTTCCCAAAAAGAATCAGCGGCCCCTATTCAGATATCGGCACATCGAAAAAATCCCCCCTCTCCCATAGTTGAAAATTTCAAATTAACTTTTTTTCCAGACAATCAAGTTCGTAGCTCTCTCTCCCCTACTTTACGCACTTCTCTAAGTAGTGCTGAATTAGCACATTATTCTTCTTTAAATTTACTTTTCGATGATCATTTAAAAAGAATTACCAAGGGACAAGATTTACATTTTCGTCTGCGTACGTCACTTGAAGCGCTGCAAGGAAGGTATACCCCCGAAACACAATCGGTTTGGTATGACAACTTTGCCGTTAAAGACGGAAAAATCTTCACCCTTCGAATCCGAAATCTGTTGGGTATTCAAGAGATCCAAAATCCTCAACTGAATCAAATCAGCATTTATCAAACTAATGGCGCGGCTAGAACCAAGGTCACCACGATTTCGGCAACCGGAGAGATCAATTACCGCCCTGAACAAAGTATGAAACTTCCACTGCCGCATGATCAGTTGTCTATCGTGGAAGGTCTAACAACAGATCTTGAAAGGGCAAGAAAGAATCCCGAGAACTACCAAAACCGTCTTCGCCAGGGGCTCCATAATATTGGAGCCGTTAATTTATCTCCTCCTACCATTCGCCACTCAGTCGATATTCCCCGCAATTTTGGAGCTGGAAATAACTCTTGGGGATTAAGATTTGAGTTTCGCAGTGGATGGGATTTAGGCCTCAAAAACCTCCCTTTTCAAAAGCACACCTGGGAAAATCCTCACCAGCCTGGAGAAGTTCATCAACTTTCAGTGCCATGGAGATTAAAGACAACGATGTGGAAGGAAATGGCTCGCTGGTCGGGAAGGACTGCGGGTTACCTTCTGTTTGGAGAATTAAGTAGTCCCAAACCAACCGGAGATTGGCTCCGGCTTCAACTTTTCCCCGAAGGGGGAGGACAGCTTACCACCTATCGAAATGGGGAACTTCACGACATCGTTCTGAAGGAAAAAAATAATCCCACATGGAAAGCGAGTCAAGAAGTCGGACAAATGGCTCGTGAAGGGACCAACTTTCCTACACAACTCCAAGCAGTAGAAGCTGCCGTCGCAAGACATGCGGCGAATGGTTCAGGACTTCATTTAAAAGTTCAAGAAGCCCCTGTGATTAACTTAGACCTTTTAAATACCCAGCTCATTCAAAATGTGGATACCGCATGGAAAATTATTCAGAAACAGTTACCTCCTGGCATAGAACCACGAGTGGAATCTGGAAGTCATGGTAAGTGGACCGATAAAATTCTCCCTATCCCCAACGAGATTGATTATATCAAAGTAGATTTTCGCGAAAGCCAACCTTCCCTCCAACTTGAATTTAAAAACCAAAATACCCTTCAAGAAAACCAAAGCCCATATCGCAGCCATAAAGAAAACGTCAGCAAGATAGAAATCATCATGAAGCGAGGAGAAAACCTGCACGCACGGGTTTTTGAGGATGGCTTTTTACGCCCCGATCTCGCTCGCGACGTCATCTTTAAATCACTTCAACAAGCGCAGGAAGGATCGATCCAGCGCAACCCCCTCACCCTTGCAGCCCAAGCAGTCCCTCGAGCCTATCTATATTACAAAACAAGCGGGTTGACTTACGGCTTTTCCTATTTTGGCGCCCTTCCTCTGATCTATGGTTATGAACATTTGCTCTATAATTCATTAGAAAAAAAGATTCTTGGCACTCCGACTCCCAGATTAAGCCTCAGTTATTTTTCTCAGGATTTTATGGTCCCGTTTATGACGATCGCAACTGCCGCAGGAGCGTCGGGTGTTTTGTTTGATGGAATTTACAACCTGCGTCCTGGCCTAGAAAATACCTTGAAAACTTGGAAAGGAACAGAAGCTACCCTG
>JBGTGJ010000220.1:0-4422 GCA_041746775.1 bacterium | reverse complement strand
GAATCGATCAACTTAACCGAAGGGAAAATGAAATTGATCCATGAGTTGGAGAATGGAAAAACTCGCTCATGGGAATTTAAATTTAGTGGCGAAAATCCATTTCGACAAGGGGATATCGTCTATCTTTTAGGGGCGGGTGGTGGAGGATCTGGGCAAGGGGGGAATCGAGTAGAAACTGGCATCATCCAAAGAGACACTAGAGTTTCAGAACAGGAACTTTTACAAACCGCCCTAAGAGGGAATGAAAATGCCTTCCAGACGTTAGTCCTCTCTAAAATTGTGGGATACGGAAATGAGCTCTTTGATCTCTTAAAAACTTTGGGTTCGCAGGGAACCTCGAATATCCAAGAGTTAGTCCTTCAATCCTTGCAGTTTTGGGGTATTACCGAAAATCCAGGTTATCCTAAAAAAGTTTGCGCGGTTTTACAGGAGCTGGCCCCCTCCCATCCTCATGCTTATTCTGTTTTGAAAAACCTCGCTCAACAAATGAAACCATCAGAGCAGCATTTTGCCTATGAGGCACTCAAAAACCTTGCTTTGAAAACCAACCGCGATCCTCACAACTCTCAGATTAACCCCCAGGCGATCGACCCTCTTTTCGAATTATTATCACAAGGTCATTCTTTAGCAGCCGAGGCGATTATCGAGATTGGATCCTACGAATTTCACAATTATTTAGGTAACTACATCGTCGATCGTTTAGCCGAAAAATTAAATCAGGGAAACTCTCTTGCAATTCAGGCGCTCAAAAAACTGGGACACGAATTCAAAAGGGTTAATAAAATAATTCAAGATTCAAGATATCAAGAGCCTACCTCGACCGCCGAGGCGGAAACCAAAAAGCAAGAGGCCTTACAACAGGCTGCAAAAAACGAAAAATGGCGCATCCAAAACACTTGGGTCAATGCGGATTTCATCGGTGATTCAAACCCGATGGAAGGGATCGAGACAAGAGGATTAATGCATGAATTAAAAGGTTTAACTGAGGAGGCTGCGACTAATCCAGATGCAATCATTCAACTGGCAAAAATAGTTGCCGATAACCCCAATCCCGTCATTAGAAAAGAAGCTCGGGATAAATTGGAAGCTCTGGCAAAATCAGGAAATGACATTGCCGTCGAAGAATTAAAACAATTGGGCTTAAAGGGGGATGATCGATCGATTCAATCATTGGTCTTCGCTGGGTTGTCACCTACTGAGAATGAAGGGTTAGCAGCCGACCCGGTCAAAGCGATAGCCGAGATTATCGAAACTTATCCCAACGAAATGGCGGTTCACGCCCTATTTGCACTCTCGCCTAAAGATCATCAGACTCAAATGATTCTTTCCAATATTATCTCTCGACTCGGAGAAACCACCGATCATCTTCAAGATAAAAGTTCTCCTGATAAAATCCAAATCTTATACCGCTTAATGTTAGCCGAGGTGCGCGGGTTCAATGATTTGGCAAAAGGGGCTCGCTCCGATCCTGCTAGAATGGAAATTTTAAAAATTCAGGCGATTGAAAATAAAGGGCTTCAAGGGACTTGGGCCAAAAACATTTTGAGAAATTTTTCTAAAAACGCGGTAGCAGGGGCACTGGAAGCGCTTTTGGAGGTGATTGAAAAAAATAATGATTACGAATTGGCACTAGAACTCATCCAAAATGGAGATGATCGAATCATTCCAATGTTGGGCGAAAGAGCCAAATATAGTGAAGATGCAGTTCGGGTCTTAAAAAATATCTACAAAGATGGATCCTTAGAAACAGAGCGAAAACCCGAGATCCAGGATGCCTTAAGGGCAGCAGCCCTGTTTAACCCAGCCGCACTTGGGGCTGTCGATCTTACTAAACCCCCGCATTGGTCCAAACCACCCGTCACACAAACGGTTGATCCGTTGCCAATCCGAATCAAAAATTATTTAAATCAATCGGGATTAAATGGTTCTTTCGAAGATTTTCAATTTGAAGGAAAATTAAAGTTAGGAAATCAATGGAGACCGACCATTCTGACCACTCAACCGATCCTTTCTAAACCAAAAGAAGTGACCGTCAGCGCGGTCCTACAAAAAAATAAAATTCTCGAACTGGTCGAAACAAAAGGGAATGGAGCAACCGTCCAACACCGATTTAAATTCTCCGGAGAAACCCCTTTTCGAGTAGGGGATAAGTTATACCTTTTACCTCCTGTCGCGGGAGCCTCTGCGGATGCGGTTTATCGGTCTGAAGGGGGGCGTGCGGAAAAAATTCATCAAATCGTGCTGGAATTAAGAGAGCTAAGACACACCATCGATAACAAAAAGAAAAAACAACATGAAAGGATCTCTGCCTTCGATACATATGTCGAAAAAGTAAAACAAATACAGCCAGCAGAAGAAGAATTACTGGAAGCTATGGAAGGATTATTGCCTAGAATAGGTGGATCCGAAAAAGAGATCGCAATCAAGGCAGCACAATCCTTCGAACAACTCATCAGCCTCATACCTGAAGGGAACTCTTTTATTTACATGGCGGCTCGTACGATTCGAAAATTATTATTCCGAGTCGATCCCGAGGGAGGCTTGGCCAAAAGTCCTGCATTAGAAAAAGCATATCAACAATTAATCAAACTGAAATTTAGCGTCAGTGATGTCGAATCGCTGCAAGAGACAGTCGGCGTGACGCATAAAATTTTAAATCCTCAACTATCTAATTACCTGCGACTAAAAGGGATACGGTTATACCGATATATTGCGGAATCGATCCCAGTCCCCGAAAGTCAATTAGAAGCGGTTCTCAATGCCATTCCCCGAATTATTAATCAAAAAACCTGGGAAGGGATCTTCGGCATCGATTGGTTAGAAGACTACGTTGTGTTGGAAAGAAAATTTCCCAGACCTCATCCAACTCTTCCGATGGTGATTCAAATGGCTCAAAAGGCGTTAGCTCATCCTCGGAATCCTGATACCCGGTGGAAAGAAAGACTGAGCCAATTGATCGAGATACTTGAGGTGCGTTTAAGAGGAGGAAGAGGTCCTGCCGGTAGTGGGTCAGGCCCTACCTCTCCATCTTCCGCTCCAAATTCTGGATCCCCTTCCCCATCATTTCCTCAGATTATTAAAGCCTCAGCTCGCTCGAGCGGAAATAATGCGGAGGTTGTGGTCCCTCCCCCTCACCTTCGTGGACAGTCGGGAAGTCTCCTCTCACAATCACGGTTTCCGGTTAAACCAGCACCGGTCCTTTCTGCGGAATTTGCTCCTGCCCGTAGTCGTTCTGAAGATACTCCAAAAAATCAACTCACTGGTTTCGTCAAAAAAATTCAAATGGCGCAAAAACATTTCTTTAAACCGATTGGTCAAAAGAAGGTTGAGCAATTCGAAAGAGATTTAAAAATTTTACAAGCCGATCCCATTTTAAAAAAATCACAGCTCACACGCAGGTTGGAAGATATTGGCTTATTGATTGAACAAAAGGCAGAAACTAAAATTCTACTCTTCAATACAGGAGCAGATCTAACCGACTTACAGGGACTACTTTCCGACCCCAAGATTCAAGCGGTACGAGGAAGCCGAAAAGAATATTTTCCTATGGGGATCATGGATCTATCGGCCGATCCAAAATATATACATGAATCGATTGAAAACTATTCTATCGCACGCTTAAAACCTAATTTAACTATTTTTATTGCAATCTCTGCTGTCGATTTGGCGCGATGGATGGTTGAAAATCGAGAAACTTTTAAAACATCTTTGGCAGATCAAGCCGGCTTTAATATCCCCTCTTCTCAGGTCATACCATTATTAAAATTGGGAAATAAATCGGGAACCTCTAAGATTCTTATTTTGCCCGACTCGACTCAAAAAAAATCGACCGATCTCGATCGTGTCAAAGCCTCTTTTAAAAATAAGGGAATTCCAGATTCTGTTTTCGTCATGGCGACTGGAGAAGACTTTTGGAAAATAGCACAAACAAGCCCTTCACCGAGACAATCAAATCCCAACCCTCAAGCTGTCGAACAATGGGCAAGGCCACTCGTGCATCAAACCGCGAAGCAACGAGAGTCGTTCATCCAAAATTGGATCGGTCTTATTCGCCAAAGTTTTTCGGATCTAAAAATTAACAATTTTGCTGAATATGACATCGCCGAGGAGGGGATGATCAAGATCTCGCAAGCCAATGGACTCATTTTGCCACCCGTCTTTTTAAGAAATGAGATTGCCAATCGAATTTATCGCCAACTCGAAGCAGAATCGCAACTGCAAAGCCCAGAAAAAATCCCTCCAGCATCTCTGCCAAATCCACTCCACGTGAGAATAGCGATGGAATTAACGATACCAGGTGCCAAGATAGGCAATGATTGGGTCACTGCAGATATGCAGTCTAAAGCAGAAGAATATCTCGAGAAGTTAGAAACCGCACTTCGAGAAAAAGCCACTCTACCCAAACCTCCATTTGAAGATTAC
>JBGTGJ010000219.1:0-5829 GCA_041746775.1 bacterium | reverse complement strand
CTTGTCCTAATGCCAACAGACGATTCCAAAATAATATCTGAGTCGATTCCTGACCTATAGAAATAAGTCGTTGCAGAGAAGTTTCTGAAATCTGAGCTAACAGCTGCTTTCTTTGTGAAACGGTGAGGGAGAGGATTGCTTCGCGCAGGTTGGAAACTTTTCCCGATTTAAAAAGCTTTTCAATTGGCCCCGAGTTCGTTGAGTTTGCTTCTGTGAGTAAGCGATCCAATAATGGCGAGATAATGAATTGGAAAGAAGGGAGAATGAAAAATCGTTGATGATTTTCCAAACGGGACGAGCGGAGTGGTCGTAGCTGTAGGTCTTTCGACATAAAATAAGAAAAAGGATCGGTTTAATGGAAAATTTCTACTCTTGTCGAGAGGTTGGAGGGTTAGTTGCGGGATTTTTAGAAGAAAATTTAGCAGAAAATGGATCCCTTCGACCTACTCAGGACAAGCTCCGGCTTTCGCTCGGGATGACATGGAAGCACTAAACGTAGGCGACTTTTTTACGGCGGAATTTTTTTCTTAGAAAGTCGGGATAAAGAGGTCTAATTTCAGCAACTTGTCGATGACTTGGTGTGTTAATCGAAGGGGGTTGGCTTGGGTGTGAGTAGGGTAACTCCAGATAAACCCAGGATCCTAATAGAACTGCCATGATCATGGCTCTTTTAAAAAAGCGGAGAACCATATCTGAGTTATCGTTACAAATGTGAAGCAGTTGCTAAAGAATCAGCACTGATGAGCATTTTTTCATGCTAAGGGGGAGTATTTGTTGGAGGATTGATTTCTATTATCTCAGGGAGAGGGGGGGCTTTTATTTCCTCTCCAAAAAATTTCACCAATTTTGCCTGACGAAGATTTTTTCTGCCGGCACGGTAATCGGCATATTTCGCAATAAGCCCACCGTCATTTCGCACCGACTCGGCGGTAGAAATAAGTTGTTGAACACGAAAAAGTTGCTTGGCTGTCTTAGTCGCTAGGTCCACTCGTTGCCTCGACTTTTCATTAACTACTTCACACCGCTGCTTGTTCTAGTCGTTGAATTCTTACATCGAGAGGCGGATGTGTGGAGAACAGTCGCATAATCCCCGTGGGATGAGAGGAGATTTGCAGAGTCTGCAAAGCTGGTTTTGTGTGAGGATCGACTATTTCATGAGTGCGTTGCAGGGCTCGTAGAGCCTGGATCATTTTTTGGCGTCCACCAATCGCTGCACTACCTGCATCGGCACGAAATTCGCGGCGGCGAGAATATACCGCAATCACGATCGATCCAAGGATCATAAAGGCAATTTCTAAGACAAACGTGACCAGAAAGAAGATTCCATACGAAGGACCGCGATCACGGTCGCCACGTAAGGCGCTTGAGACCACATAGGCAATCACCCGAGAGAGAAACATGACGAAGGCGTTCACAATCCCTTGCAGCAGGGTCATCGTGACCATGTCTCCGTTGGCAATATGAGTAATCTCATGCCCCAATACCCCCTCAATTTCCTCTCGATTCATTCTCTGTAGAAGGCCGCTGGAAACCGCCACGATGGAATTTTTCTTGGTGGGACCAGTAGCAAAGGCGTTAACTTCAGGAGATTGATAAATGCCAACTTCTGGCATCACGGGAAGTTTGGCGGAACGGGCAAGTTGTTGAACGATTTGTATAAGATTTTGTTCGGCCGCATTGCTGGTTTGCGGATCAATTACTTCGACTCGCATCATCCATTTGGCCATATGTTTGGAGAGGGCCAGCGAAATCAGCGATCCTCCCATCCCCCAAATCAAACAAAAAATGGCTAAGGATTGGTAATTAAGGCCGTAAGCTGTCAGATAAGGACGGACTCCAAGAAGATTAAGGATGAATGAAATGGTAATGACGACGAGAAAGTTGATTGCGAGGAAGAGAAAAATTCGTTTGGCCATGGAAGGGCTCCTTTATCATAAAAATGGATCCTGGATTTCTCCAGGATGACATGTGTTCAAGAATCAAAATCTAGCATACGATTCAATTTTTCCTTAATCTTTTTTACATGAGTCCCTTCCCAATAAATTCGATGATAGATCGGGAAAAGTCTAAAATTTTCCTGCGTATGATCATAGGGCCAGATGATTTTCGTTCTTTCGTCCCTTTTTTCTTATGTAGAGAAGTTTATGAATACTCACACAGACTTCTCCATTCTTATCTTTCCCTTCCACCAAAAACTCCGGAAGGGATTTCCCTTTTTCTTTCAAATCTTGAGCGATCTTTATCAAGTCTTCGTCGGTGATGATAAATCGATAGGTGATTTTAGAGCGTGCCGGTTTTTTAAAATCGATCTTGGCCCCTTTGTCCCAGACGATGTGGTCTTGGATGCCGAGGATTTTGATCAGCATCAGCATGAAGAAGGGGTCCGAGGAGGCGTAGAGACTTCCTCCAAAGGTGGTGCCTACATAGTTGCGGGTGAGTAGGCTTTTTGGAAGTTCAACGATGACTTCCCTCCAATCGGGTGCGATGTATTTTACTCGGGTTCGGCTGAAAAGGTAGGGCGGGTAGATGTTTAAAAAAAAGCGCATGCCGCGTGGGCCTAGTTGCATAAATTTATCCTTAAAGTTAGGCGTTCCTGGATGCCAAAAGTTTCTTGCAGTATCAAGTTTGTATTACTCCTTGTTCTTCTCTCTTCCTGTGCCGAATCAAAGTCCTCTAGTCTATTGCTAAATCATGAAGGGGTCAGCGGAGAAGTTCTCTTTAAAGCCAAAGGATGCTATACTTGCCACACGATAGGGGGCGGTGATCGTGTCGGTCCTGACTTACAAGGTTTGTTTGAACGGAGAGAAGAGGGATGGGTTAGGAAATATCTCCATGATCCGGTGACGATGACGGCTCAAGATCCGATTGCGAGGGGGCTTAAAGAAAAATATCGGGCGCAAATGCCCCGCTTAAATTTAAGTGAAAGGGAAATTGAAGAGTTGTTAAACTTTTTAAAGAAACCTCAAAAGTAAATCTATGCTATCTATCCTTCATCAGATTCCCGACGGTTTTCTCGATATCCTTCCCACTCACCTTCATCAAATTTTACCAGGTCCCACCTTGATTCACTTGCAAGGTAATAAAGATCCTGCGCTTTTTGTCTCCGTGCTTTTGCATGGAAATGAAACCACCGGTCTTTATGCGATACAAAATATTTTGCGTAAATATCTCACCACCGGATTGCCTCGCTCTCTCTCGATTTTTGTTGGAAATGTTTTGGCGGCGAAAGAGGGGCAAAGGCAGCTGGATTCTCAACCGGACTACAATCGCATTTGGCTAGAGGGGAAGACTGCCGAGCATGCCATGACCCAGCAGGTGTTAGAAGAGATGCGGCAACGCAAAGTTTTCTTAAGCGTCGATATCCATAACAACACCGGAACCAATCCTCACTATGCCTGCGTCAATCGTTTAGATCATCGCTTTTATCATTTGGCTTTGTTGTTCAATCGTACCGTTGTCTATTTTACCAATCCAAAAGGGGTTCAAACTTCCGCCTTTGCCGACCTTTGCCCTGCTGTTACTTTGGAGTGTGGGCATGTCGGAGATGCCTACAGCATTCAGCATGCGATCGAATATCTTGAGGCATGTATGCATCTTTCCGAAATCCCAACTCATCCAGTGCATCAGCAAGATATCGATCTTTATCATACGGTAGGGCAGATCAAGATTCTGCAAGAGGTGAGTTTTGGTTTTGGGGAGGAGTTAGCCGATTTAAGATTTCTTAATTCATTAGATCACCTTAACTTCACTCAGCTTGCCCCGGGTACCCTTTTAGGATGGAGACATCCCGAGTGTTCCGCTCAACTCAAGGTCTGTAATGATCAGGGGAAAGAGGTAGGAGAGAATTATTTTGATTATTCTAATCACGAAATCCGAACACGAGCTCTGTTCATGCCTTCGATGTTTACTTTAAATAAGCGAATTATCCGTCAGGATTGTTTGGGGTACGTGATGGAGAGAATCTCAATATAAAAATTGCGGATTGCGAATTAATTTTATTTAATCCGCAATCCGCAATTTGAAATCCGCAATTCAATTACTTAATCTTTCTTTTTCAATCGCAACCATCCCAAGGCCAGAATAGACGACCACAGGAAGATAGGGGTCCAAGTCGGAAAAACTTGCCCCATCGCGAGAGAGCACCCGAAGAATCCACCGCCGTCCGAACCTTGTCCTCCCGTAGGAGTGGGGGTACCGGTTCCCGGTGAAGGGGTCGGTGTTGGCGTTGGTGTTGGGGTTGGGGTGGGTGTCGGAGTTGGCGTCGCTGCTGTATTTTTGATCACGATCGTGAGAGGCGCCCCTTGCACAGAGCTGATCATGGTTCCCATATCTTTGCTGTCTATTTTTTGGGGAAGGTTTGCTAGTTGTTCGACGGAATGCGACTCCGTTTTCATAGCGCCCGTATCTTGTTTCACACGAGAACCTCCGGTTGGGCAATTCAAGTAAGGTGTTTCTCCAACAGCCACACCATTTACGAGTTCCGTTGGATTGAGTCTTACCCCATTCGCTAAACAGTGTTGCTCTTTTCGTGAAGTGACCATCTCCAAGAAGTTTCCATTAAATTCTATCGAGCTATTTGCGGCGAGCTGGCCATCAGCAGATTGTCTAGTGTTCATAATTTTCGCGTTAGTGTTGTAATTACTGACCTGCTCAGGTGTGAACACATTCTCATCATTGGCTTTTTTTAGATCGGGATCGAGACCAAGTTTTAAAGCAAATTTGTTGGGAGTAGATTCAGTGACGTGAGTTAAAACCATTGGACGAATGATTTCTTCGAGCTTGGTGGGATTCGGTATCGGAGTGGCTGAATTTTCTAAAGTGATTACCTCTTCAGTTTGAACAGTATGAGGAACGGACCCTGAAGCGTTTGTATAGGAATAGGTTACTGGTCCATTAAACCGGAGTTCTATTGTTTCACCTGCGGCAAAAGGTTCATATTCTAACCCGACCCCTGGCCCGCAATGGCTGAGCATAAGACCGGTTAATCCCAAAAAGGCCACCATCATCCCTTGATAAACTCTATTTTTCATAAAAACCTCCCAAAAAATTTCGTGATTTGAATGTTCCAGATCCATTCTCGTCCTTGGAAGTATAGGAAGTTTCCTTTTATTTACCAAGAAGTTTGTTATTTTTGCTGAGGAATCGCCTGAAAGTGAAATTTTTCATAGAGATCTCGCAGAAAGTTCGAGGGATCAGTTTGTTTTTTAATCTTCTCCCAATTATCGCGGTTATAGATCTGCCAAAAGGTATCCCGATCGTAGAAGTTGTGGGAGATAAGGGTTTTAAGTCCATGGCATTCAAAGACTATTTCTTCTAATATTTTATAATAATTAACATTTTTATCCCGATTCCGTAGCCCATAGATGGCGACATCGATAAAGAGGTCGTCTTGGATCTTTTGCTCATACTCATCATTGATCCAGGGGTAGCGTTGGACCCTTTTGTAGGGGACGATCCAGAGCGGGAAGTATTTTATTTTTTCGAGGTATAGCTCATAAAACTTCTCCAATTGGTTCAATGGAATAAAAACATCCACCACGACATCCGGCCGTTTGTCGAATTTTAAGAGCGGGGCGAGGCGCTTAGACCAAGTAAGGAGGTTGGTGGAGCCTAAGATCGTTTTTCCAAACAATAGCCGCATCAGCTTAGTTTCCATCCCGGGGATCGTTTTGCTGAGCCAATGACATTCCGTATCGTACCGGAACAGATATTCATAGGTGGTGAGGTAATCTTCTTTTTTCTCTGCGGTACTTTTGTAGAAAATATTTAAAGTAGTATAGGAGCTGACTTGAGGGGATTGATCGACCATTTTTCCTAAGCAGAGCACGC
>JBGTGJ010000218.1:0-11001 GCA_041746775.1 bacterium | reverse complement strand
TGAAAACAAATCCCGTTTTCGTTAAAACATCTCGTAAAATTAATTCTCCATGAAATCTCAGTTTGAAAAGTTCGACCCGAATCATCTCAAGATTAAATAGATTGAGCGAGTCTCTTCCTTCCCATAAAACTTCAAAATGCCTCTTGGTGATATTGGCTTTGACGATGGTTGTAATTTCTTCAAAGGTTTTAACTTTAGACTGCAGAGCAGTGGGAGTAGCAGGCCCCGAAGCAGACGGTATCGCTTGGCTTTGCGTCTGTTTCCATCTTCCATTATTTTTGAATATTAAGGACTCTTCCTTGGCTTGCAACGCGACGGTGAGATTTGCCCCCTGTAATTTGAAGTCATTTAATGTTTGAAGAATAAATTCCGCCAAAATTTTACGACTGATAACATCATCGTGGTAGGTGATCGTCGTCGATGAATCTTGGGCGCGTCGTAGATCTTTGGATAAATTATCTAAGATTAAATAGAGTTCGACGGGGTTTCGAACCAAAATATTCTGAATCGCTTTTTGTGCTTCAATATGGTCCCAGATCGGATCGTTCATGATTTTCCACTCTAAATGGGTTCCAATCTTTTCTCCTCTATAAGTGGTTTTATCCTGGATAAAATGAATCTTCCACTCGACCCCTTCTTTGATTGCTTTGATAGCAGGAAACTTTTCGACACTTTCGCGTACCTCCTGAATACTAAGAAGCGCGCCTTTATAGATCAGCGATACAGAATCTCCGCTTGAGGCGGAGACATTCGAGAGTCCGATATACATCGGCAATGCCTCAGGTCGATCATAAATAGGGGGAAGTGAACCTTTGGCAGCTAGTCGGTCTAGTTTTGTCGAAGGGGTGGGGGAAGTGAGGTCAAGGGGTACTGCAACTTCTTCTGTGGAGGTACGCCTTCTTCTAAAGAGTGGGTCAGATATAACGGGGCGAGGGGTGGATTCAGCTTTGATCTGATTTGCCTTATCGTAAACCGAAACTTTTTCTCCATGAGGAAGCTCAATAAAAATTCGGTTAACTGGCCAGAGCATTTCTCCGAGTAATTTCTGAGCTTCTTGTGCGAATTCAGTTGCGGATCCATTGCCGTTATAACGAAAATAAAAATCACCATTGACAGGATCTCGCTTCGCATCACGCTCTTTTAAGAGGGAAAGCAATCCTTTTGGATCTCCCGTAGAGCCCAGATAAACCATCGACGGATCGATGGACTGGTGTGAATCAGAGGGGCGGCGTGTTGGAGAGACTATAGAAGATACCGAAGTTGTTATAGGACTTACCGTTGCAGCAGCCTGAGCCGGAAATGGTTCTGAGGAAGCAGATCCAAATAATCCCACAACTGAATCTTGTACTATCAGAGAAATTTCTCGATGATTTGCCGTAACCCCATCCCCTTCAATATGCAGCGTCAGCATTCTACCATTATTAATAATTAACTGCTTTATGGTCGCATTGATGAATCTGGTGAAATGTGTGAGATTTTCGTCTTTGAATTCTCCAAGATAAAAATCCATATCCCCTTCTTGTAAGGTTCTATAAAACTCCTCTTTGTTGTCCCTAATTCGATTCATCAACTCTAGGAAAGTTCTAGCTCGATAAGGATTTTTAACTTGAGCTTGAGTTGGAGGATTGGGTCCGCGAAAAACTTTAAAAGAGCCCGTAACACCACTCGACCAAGAAGGTTCACCCGTATCTTCCACGGCGAAAATTTCACTCTGTCTTCTTCCACCAACTCCTCCGTCATCATTTCCTCCCATTTCTGAAAGGTAGATAAATTTCTTGGCGGGATTTTTTGTTGATGACGGCGGGTTTATGGCGGTCGGTGAATTAGCGGAAGCCCAAGCTTCTTTGAGACCATCATTTAGCTTAGGTATCCCGGTTGGCCCTCTTTCCAAAGTCATCTTGGATTGAATATCTAACTTCTGCAGATAATTTTGCGCCCCTCTCCCCATCATCCAAGGCGAAACCTGTCCCATCACCCAGAACGATCCCAGTAGCCCCGCTGTCTCCGCGATCGTCTTGTTGAATGGCTGAGGATCTTTCAAACCGGCGTAGGTCTCCAACCCATGTCCCATGAAGATTCCCCCCGCGGTTGCCCCTTGCTGGACGGTAGTTTGATAAAATCTATGTAGTGCTGTTCTCCCCGGAGCCCCCAATAAAATAGCCGCCGCCCCTCCCGCTAACTTCATCGGACCTAACATCGCTGCACTCGAGAGCGCCTCTTTGCCAGTAGGAAGTAGCTTTCCATCGGTATTAGTCCCCATCCAATGATGCCCGATCTTAGAGGCAGCAGAAAAACCCCACGCCTCGAGTGAAAAGCCAAACAGAGTGGAGGCAATGGTAGCCCCGAGTTGAGTGGTGATTAATCCTTTTCCAGGTCCTGAAAGAATAAAAGGAAGGGCAGCAGCCTTTCCTAATTTAAAGAGAGGAATACCGGCAGCAAACCCTAACCAAGGGGAAGGGTGCCAGAGGGAATGGAACGATTGATCAAAGACGTACTCGGTTTGGTGAAGAAGAGAAGTAGTCCCTTGGATAATATTTAATTGGTATTGAGCCTGTTGGCGGATCGATTCGGTAGAAGAAGAAGTCAGAGACTGAAAGATAGAGGAAGCAAGATCGACCTTCCCTTGTTTGAGGAAAGCTTGGCCTAGCGCAAAGAATCGATGACCGAATATTTTAGGATCAGATTCCAGGGAGAGAGAGAAAATAGTTTGAAGAGGGGCCTCGCCTAATTTTTTGAGCAGGATCTTTTGTTGCTCTTTGGGGAGAGCCAGGAAGGTGTCGCGGAGAGAGAGTTGGGGAGCAACATCGTTTGCAGATTTCGTTTTTAAAATGCCATTGAGCCACGTGGTGATAATACCGAATGAAGCAAAAGAGACCTTGGGCTCTCCCGCGCGATCGGCAAAACTACTCCTTTTTTTGTAAGCAACAAGCTCCAAAATAATTCCCTCCCGGTAACCAGTTGGTGAAATAGCAGACCTTTTGTGATTTTAAGGAAAAGTCAATAGAGATTCGGTAGGTTATGCGGGAAGTTGCTAAAAAAAATCAATTTGTTTGAAGGTCGAAAGGGGAGGGGATACAATCTTCAAATAGGGTTTTTTAGGTTTAATATTTTAAAGAGGAGATAAAGGATATGAAACGTTCATCGATAAAAATTTTAGAGAAGGTTCCATTTTTTGCTTTTATGGCGGTCCTTTTGGTTTCTTTTTTCCCTCATTTGGGCATGGGGCAGGATATTGGTCCAGCCCCAACGTCAACTTTCAAACTACCAACTACTACATTTACCTCTCCCAGTTTAATCACCAATCCGACAGAAAGTGGGATTAAGCGGATCTTTGATAGATACACTACAGCATTTCCGAATATCATGCATGCTTTTGCTGCAAAAAACGGGAGCTTAACAGCTCCGGAATTTGCCGCATTGATGTCGAAAGAGGTCGGTCTTACATATAACGAGTCGCAGTCGGAAGGGGTACGAAGAATGCTGTATCAGCGCTGTTATCCCGTAGCGAAGTCCCTCTACGATCAATCGAAAGTGATGCTTAGCCAGCTCAATATAGACCAATCCAAATTTGTTTTATCTACGGCCCAAACATTACCCTCAACTGATCTTAGTAGTTTTCAAACCAAATTGAGCCAATATGGTTACACACTGGCTCCCGAAGATTCTATGCTGGCGATTAATTTAGCGACGACAGCGAAGGCGGCAGGGATTAGCACCCAGTTGTTAATGGATTCGGTTTCAAGCGGGCTATAGTTCAAAATAGACTATAAAGATTATTCGCCAAATGGGCCAAGATGCAAAGAGCGAGATTATTTTTGTAATGGCGTAATCCACTTAAATAGAGGCCTAAAAAGAAATAATAGAGGAAGTACCAAGGGTTTAAGTGAGCCATCGAAAAGAAAAGAGAGACCAATAAGATCCCTTTCCAAGAGCCAAAATAAGGGACCAGCATGCTTTGCAACAGGCCGCGGAAGAAAAGTTCTTCACAAACCGCTGGGATCACTGCCAAAACCAATATCTTTATAAAAATATCAATGGGGCCTTTTTTAAAGAGTAAATCTTTATAAAAGGCCTCGACTTTTTGCGGCAGCGGCCAGACCTTTTCTTGCAAGTGTACCAGGATTGCTATAGGGGCGATCACCAGCGCGGTCAGCAGAATGACGAGTAATATCTCTTCAAAAGAAGGTTTGCGAAACGGAAAGGTTTTTTTTAAGGAGAGTCCTCTAAATTTTGCGTAAAGAATTCCGGGTACGGCGAGTAAAAATATTTCATTGATGCTGATTCCCAACAAACCAAGACGATATTGCAGCAAACCACCAATCGAGAGATAGATGGCGACTAGAAAGCAATAGAGGGCGAAGGCGTGGGTGGCTTGTTGACCTTTTTCCATTAGATTTTTTCCCCAAAAATGGACGGAGGTTTTATAACGTTTGAAAAATTAGGCAAAGCTTTTATGAAAAATTCCAAAAAAGAAATCTCCAAAATTCTCAAACTTGGTTTTCCCAAAGGAAGCCTCCAAGACTCCACCTTCCGCCTGTTCAAAAAGGCGGGATACCAAGTGTCGGTAGGCTCTCGCTCCTATTTCCCCAACATTGATGATCCCGAAATCAACGGACTTTTGATTCGTTCGCAAGAGATGGCGAGATATGTTGAAGACGAAGTGCTGGATGCTGGAATCTGCGGTAGAGATTGGGTACTCGAGAACAATTCCAAAGTGATTGAAGTGTGTGAAATGAAATATGCCAAACAGGGGAATCGGCCGATCCATTGGGTGGTGGCGGTTCCTAATGATTCCCCCATTCAGTCGATCAAGCAGCTACAAGGAAAACGGATTGCGACGGAGTTAGTTGGATTCACCACTCGTTACCTGCAAAAGAATGGAGTAAAAGCCCAAGTGGAGTTTTCTTGGGGGGCGACCGAAGTGAAGCCTCCGGTGTTAGCGGATGCCATCGTCGAACTGACGGAGACTGGTTCCAGTCTCAAGGCAAACAACCTGCGTATCATTGATACCATCCTTGAATCGGTTACCGTTCTCATCGTCAACAAAACTGCCTATAAAGATCCGTGGAAACGGGAAAAATTAGAGAATTTAGGACTACTACTTCAAGGGGCGATCTTGGCAGAAGAAAAAGTAGGCCTCAAGATGAACGTTCCAAAAAAAGCGATCAAAACAGTATTAGCAAAACTTCCTGCGCTTAATTCTCCGACCATCTCTCAGTTGACGAATGAAAATTGGGTGAGCGTCGAGGTGATTTTGAATGAAAAAACGGTGCGAGATATCATCCCCGAAATCAAGCGGGCTGGCGCCTCTGGCATCGTGGAGTACCCCTTGAATAAGGTGATTCCTTAAGATAAGGTAAAATTCTATGGCGGAAAATATCCAAGATCAAAATACTGAAACGAAACCGGTCGATCCCACTGATTATGTCGCCAACTATACCCTTCCTAAAGATACCGAAGGGAGAAATGTATTGGTTGCTTCGTGCCCTCCTGAAGAAGAATACAAAAAAATCAAACTAAAAAAGAAACCGAAGATGGTCGCGGTGGTTGATGAAGATTCGTGCGTTGGCTGCGAATATTGTTTGCATGTCTGCCCCATTCCTAATTGTCTGGCGCTGATTTCTGTCGATGATCAGTCGGCGCAGATCGAGTCGACCTGTGTCGTCAACGAAGATACCTGTATCGCCTGCAAGGCATGCGAGACTGCCTGCCCCTATGACGCAATCCATGTCGTCAAACGAGAAGAGATCGAGGCTTGGAAACATTCTACCAATTTGCCCCCGTTAGTTGTGAATGAATGAAATTGGCGGAATTTTCAAATCACTCTGACATAACACCTCTCCCTCCTTCTCTATTCTCTGCGGATGATAAACGGTACGTTCCGTTCTGCTTTTAAATTTCCCATCTCCAGATTTTACAAAATAAAAAAATTCAATCTCTTCCTGAAAAGAATAAATGAGGGGAATAAAAGATACCCCTTCTAATTTTTGATCCAATCCAGAAAATACCAATGAAAAGTAGTCGGGGTTGATTGGATAGTTGGTCACCAGGGTCACTGGTTTCTCTTGCTCTTCGGATTGAGAGTAGACGGTGATATAGAATTTTTCATACTTTGGAATCCCTTCCGTATCGATTTTTCCTCGGATACGAATCCACTGACAGGCGGGGGCGTAGTTGTAGCCTTCTCTGAAGAAATAAGGATCTCCACGAGTGGGGAAAAGGAGAATCAATCCCAAAAGGGCGATGTAAAGCGATTTAAACATCTAAAAAGATTTTAACACTAGGCTTTGATCTTGGCGAGTTTTTGAAAAACTGATAGACCGAATTCATCATTTTCAATTTCCCGGGAGGAATCTATGACCTTAAAAGAATGTCTCGCCGAACTCGTCGGCACTTTTATCCTCATCTTCATCGGTAACATGGCGGTTGCCATGGCCGTGCACACCGGCTCCATGGATCTGTGGGGGGTAGCAATGTTATGGGGACTCGCCGTGGTGATGGCGGTCTATGCGGTCGGACCGATTTCGGGTGCGCATCTCAATCCGGCGGTCACGATCTCGATGGCGCTATTTCGCGGGCATCCTTGGAGAAAAGTGCTTCCTTATATCCTTAGCCAGGTCCTCGGGGCATTTCTCGCGGCGGCTTTGGTTTACTCTCTCTGGTCTGGTTTCTGGATTCCTGCTGCTGAAAAATTAGGGACCTTTATTGGAGCGGAAGGTTCTCAAAAACTGATGATGGTGTTTAGCTGCTTCTATCCTAATCCTGGAATTGTCGGGATTGATGCTGGCGCCTTTGCGAAAGTCACTCCACTCAAGGCCTTCCTCGTTGAAATGAGTATCACCGGTGTGTTGGTTTTTATGATCATGGCACTCACCGAAGATCGACACGAGGGAGCTCCAAAATCTAATTTGGTTCCCTGGTTTGTCGGACTCCTCGTTGCAGCCATGGTTGGGATTGCCGCTCCGCTCACGATGGCGGCGATGAATCCTGCGCGGGATCTTGGCCCTCGGCTGTTCGGTTATTTGGCAGGATTTGGCTCAGTTGCCTTTCCCGGTCCACGTGGCAATGAATGGTGGATCTTTATCTTGGGTCCGATTGCTGGTGGGATTTTGGGGGGATTGGTCTATGATCTGGTGGTCCGCCCACTCTTAAGCCGGGTTAAAGAAGAGGAGAAAATCAAAAATGTGACGATGCCTCTTCAAGCGGAGATTCAGGCGGATTAAAATAGAAGGGATCTATTTGTAGGGGCGAAGCATTGCTTCGCCCGTACGGTGTAACGGAGAATTTCAATGAAGCGACATGATTGAGGGGCACCGGTGGCCAAAATTGTTCCTTGTGACGAGATCGGTTTTATGAGTGCCGATAAATCCCAAGCAGATCTTGCCGAAGACTGGTTTTCGAATTAAATTTTGAAATTGATCACAGCAGATAAAACTACGTCGAGATACAAAATTTTTACTCTGGACGTGGAAGAAGAGCCGCTTCTTCATTGATACTTTTTCTCGGGCCGACCGCCACAATTTCCAGTATCTTTCCCGCGACGCGATAAATGATCCTGAACCGGCCGATACGAAAACTCCACAGTCCTAGTGCCTTCCCTTCATTGGGGTTTTTTAGAAGGCAATCAAACCCGGTGCGAACCCGTTTTTTCAAGTTTGGATGGAATGTGGAAGGGGATTACCCCACACCAAAATAAACCGCCTGAGGATGATGAAACACCATCGCTGATACGCTTGCCTCCGGTTCCATCATCATTCCTTCCGATAAATGCACGCCGACCTCTTCGGGTTTGAGCAGATCAAACAAAATTTTCTGATCATCCAAATTGGGGCAAGCCGGATAGCCAAACGAAAAGCGTTTACCGCGATACTTGGCTTGAAAGCGATCCATCATCGTCAGTTCCACCGGATCGGGAAAACCCCACATGTTGCGGATTCGTGCGTGGAGGAATTCGGCGTAAGCCTCCGCCGTTTCTAGTGCCAAGGCTTGTAGGGCGAAAGACTTTAAGTAATCCCCTTTATTTTTCCACTCCTCCGCGATTTCGCGGATGTTGGGGCCGGCGGTGGTGACGAAGAGGGCGATGCGATCATTTTTCAGAGGGGCAACATAATCGGCAAGGCACAGTCCGTCCTTTTTATTTTGTCTGGGAAAATCGAAACGTGCGACCTCGTTTCCTTTCGGATCATAAAGAAATATTTTATTTCCTTCGCTCGCTGCACTAAAAAATTGATAGACTGCTGCCGGTTTCATCAACCCTTTGCGGCACTCTTCTTTTAAAAGTTCCAACACATGAAAGATCTCAATCGCTTTGTTAAGCTCTTCTTGTTGTTCGGGTTTAACCTTCGATCGTGACAAGACCGCTTTAATGATGCTCCCCTTTAATCCCAAATGTTTTCCATAGAGCATCAGCGGATTGATCATCGGCCAAATCTGATCAAGTGGGGTGTTGCGGATCATGTGGCGATCTAGATCGGGGGCTTTTGGAAATTCCGAAAGGACTTCGACTTGGCTCGATCGCTCCTGGCTTATTTCTGGCAACACCACTTGTTGGTAAACCGTTTCTTTCTTTTCTTGTCTTCGCAACTCCACTTCATTTTTGAGTTGGGCAAATAGTTTGGGATCGCGAATTTTTTTGGCGAGCTCAAGTCCACTCATCGCGTCATTTGCATAGGTAACGAAGGCTTCGTAGGCTCGAGCGATTTTGTTGTCGGTAAATTTTTGCGAAAGGGCAGCCCCTCCGACGAGGATGGGAATTTGAATGCCTGCTTTTTTGAGATCTTCGGCGGTGATCACCATCTGTTCTGCCGATTTTACGAGCAAACCGGAAAGCCCGACGATATCTGGTTGATGCTCTTGGATCGCCGCGATCAATTGTTCCGGCGGGATTTTGATGCCAAGATTGATGACGTTAAAGCCATTGTTACTCAGAATAATATCGACCAAGTTTTTCCCGATGTCATGGACATCCCCTTTCACGGTGGCGAGAATCACTTTCCCTCGCCCCCCCGAATCGGCCTTATCCATGAACGGTTCCAAATGCCTGACCGCCGCCTTCATCGCCTCGGCGCTCTGCAGGACTTCGGCGACGATTAGTTCGTTATTATTGAAGAGACGACCAACTTCATCCATCCCTTTCATCAGTGGGCCATTGATGACTTCCAACGGTTTGGATTTTTTCAGCGCCTCGTTGAGATCGTCGATCAATCCATCCTTGCTCCCTTCAATAATATAATTGGCGAGGCGTTGTTCGAGTGGCAATTTTTCTTTCGACGCTTTGGCCTTTGGTTTCGCCTGACGAAAATGTTCCGCAAATGCCTGGATCGGATCAGCCCCACGATTCCACAACAGATCTTCACATAATTTTTTCTCTTCTTCAGAAATTGATGGATACCGTTCCAACTTTTCAGAATTAACGATGGCGAGATCTAACCCCGACTGAACACAGTGATGGAGGTAGACAGAGTTCAACACCTCTCTACCGGCTGGAGGGAGACCGAATGAGACGTTAGAAACTCCTAAAATCGTTTTGCAGAGCGGAAACTCTTTTTTGACTTCGCGGATCCCTTCGATCGTTTCGACCGCTGATCCTTTGTATTGTTCATCTCCCGTTCCCACTGGGAATACGAGGAGATCAAAGTAAATATCCTCCGGCTTCACTCCATATTTATTGACGAGCAGATCGTAAGATCGTCGTGCAATCTCCAGTTTTCTCTGTCGCGTCACCCCCATCCCTTGCACCTTGTCTTCATCGATCGTTCCGACCACCAATGCGGCGCCGAATTGTTTGGCGAGCGGGACGACTTGTTCGAAGCGCTCCTCTCCATCTTCTAAATTAATCGAATTGATGACCGATTTCCCCTGAGAGTAGGTGAGCGCCATCGCGATGACTTTGTGATCGGTTGAATCGATCATCAACGGCGCACGAACTTTTTTGATCGCCTGCGAGATAAATTCTTCCATGTCGTGGAATTCTTCCCGATCTGGATTGGCGAGACAGATATCGATGATCTGCGCCCCTTGCTTGACTTGATTGCGGGCGATCTCGGACGCCTCTTCGAATTTTTCAGTGACGATCAATTCTTTAAACTTTCGAGACCCGATCACATTAGTCCGCTCTCCGACGAGGAGTGGGCGTTTTTCATCGGTGATTTCCAGATAATCGATTCCTGAAAGTTTCGAGATAGTGGAATTGACCGGTTGGTGGGGTTTGAGTTGTTTTGCGAGATCGCTTAATGCCTGGATATGTCCGGCATGAGTTCCGCAACATCCCCCCACCAGATTGAGCCAACCTGCCTCGCCAAAACGGCGTAAGACATTCGCGATCATCTCCGGGGTTTCCAGATATCTTCCCTCTTCGTCGGGAAGTCCGGCGTTGGGGACACAAGCAATTCTAAATTTCGACATCCCTGCCAACGTTCGAATATGATCGGTCATAAACTCGGGACCGGTGGCACAGTTGAGTCCGACGTAGAGAAGATCAATATGTTCCAAAGAAGTCGAGAGTGCCTCGACCCCTTGGCCGGCGAGCATCGTCCCCATCGGTTCGATCGTAATGGAGACTGCGATCGGAATTGGGGTTTCCTTTTTCGCCAAAACTTTTTGAATCCCTAATATTGCCGCCTTGATATTTCTCGTATCCTGGCAAGTTTCGATCAAAAAGTAATCAGCACCACCGTCGTATAATCCATCCGCTTGAACAGCGAACGTTTCAATCAGTTCTTCAAACGTCACTCCGCCAGTAACCGAGATCGCTTTGGTGGTAGGGCCGATCGATCCGGCCACGAACCGTGGTTTTTCTGCAGTGGAATATTGGTCCGCCACTTCACGGGCAATCTCCACCGCTTTTTTGGAGATCTCATAGGCCTGTTTCCCCAATCCATATTCGTCTAAGACAAGCGGAGTCGATCCAAACGTGTTGCTTTCAAGAATATCGGCCCCCGCTTTTAAATACTCCTCGTGGATGGAGCGGATCACATCGGGTCGAGTGATCACAAGATATTC
>JBGTGJ010000217.1:0-8834 GCA_041746775.1 bacterium | reverse complement strand
AGAGTCAACGTTTATCTTCGAAATTACAAAACGAAGCAGGGTGAAAAACGGCAATACCTGGTCATTCGTGAAGCTGGGCGAAAGGATCATCACATCCAGTTGGGAATTATTAACCGGAGAGAGGCCGATCAACGAAGGGTGAAGGTTCTAAATGAACTATTGAATGGGACCTATCAACGTCCTTGTGAAGTTCGACTTTTTTTCGGTGAGTTTTGTGAAAAATTCCTGACCGAATTTGCTGCTGGAACAAGAGCCACTTCCACGGTCGCCTTATACCGAGATCGTTTAAAAAATGTCCGATCGGCCTTTCAAGGCTATCGACTGGATCAGATTCGAAAACATGATCTGGAAAGATTTCTTGCAGGGCTGAACATCGGACATCGCTCGAAGAATATTATACTCAGCATTCTTCGGCTCGTCTTCAAGAAGGCGATCGATTGGCACTATCTCAAAACCTCACCCGTCGACGGCATCTCCCGTTGGCGAGAGGAAAAAGGGGGTAGTCGCCCTCTTACCCAGCAAGAACTAAGTCGATTATTTGGCCTAGCGACTCCTTGGGAACGATCCGTGATCAAAGTGATGGTCTTTTCCGGCATGAGGCCGGGAGAATTATCCCAGCTGAAATTTAAAGACATCGACTGGGATAATAAGATCTTGAGAATCATCTCGGATCATGAACGAAAGACCAAAAATAGGAAAACAAGGATTGTCCCCATGTCACCAGACCTAGATGTGGAACTTAAGCTGCTTAGAGAGAACTGGCCTAATATGCAGTATGGAAGTGGTGGAGGAACTATCCAAGCGTATCTTCTCAGAACAGATGCGCAACAGGAGTATGTCTTCTGCCACCGTGATGGAAGACCAATCAAGTCTTTCAAACGCAGTATCAAGAATGCTTACAACAAGGCAGGTATCGAGGGGGTCACTCCTCATGGTCTTCGTAAGACGTTCTGTTCCATGCTGGCACGTGAGGGAGTTCATCCCAAAGTCGCTCAACAACTTTTAGGTCACTCGGATGTCCGTCTCACGATGGATGTTTACACCGAGGTCCAGGATGATCAGTTACGAGCTGCGGTGAATGCCCTGCCATCGTATCGGAATTTGCAGAAAGAAAAATTCCAAGTGCTAGCAGGAAGAAATTGACGTGAATTGTGGGAGCATTGTGGGAAAATTAAAAGGGTTAGTCATCCGAAAACTTCTAACCCTTTGAAATTTAATAAGCGGGAGACGGGTCTCGAACCCGCGACCCTCAGCTTGGGAAGCTGATGCTCTACCAACTGAGCTACTCCCGCATTGTACCGATTGACGATTGCAGATTGCGGATTTGAAATAAAAATTTCGCAATCCGCAATCCGAAATCCTCAATGATTCGGCGGGGCCTGATAATACGGAAACCAATCTTCGTCTACTCCAATTCAAAAGGGGTTAAAAAAAATCATTCAACCCCCTTCCCTTCTTTTAAAAATTCGCTATAATTTTAGTTGTTGATTGGGTTTGAAAAGGGGGGTTCGTATGAACTGGTTTAAGAGAGTGTGCGGTCTAATTTCTCTGCTCGCCTTGTTATCAACAAGCTTTATCGTTAACGCCCAAGTGGCTGAAAAAAAATCCGGTTTTATGGGAGACCCGTCGAGAAAACGGGGAAGCGAATTAGGGTTTGATTATGGCCTTAAGGCGGGAAGAACCGATTTTAAAGACGGGAAAGAGGCAAACCCCAGAGATCATGAGGAATACGTCAATCCTAACCCTATATATAGATATGAATATGGCTATCGGGCCAGCTTTAACTCTGGGTTTCGCAACGGTTTTTTAAGCGGCTATAAGCAGACTTATGGTGAAGAGGCGCTTCCCACCCAGGTGACGGTGGTCCCTGAAGAAAAGGTTTTGGATGCGGAAGTAAAGACCCCGGAAAATAAACCGCAGGAGCTGACACTAAAAACCAATCCCAATACCCCATCTCAACCCACGGTCGCCACGACCACCAGCTCATCGACTAAACCCCAAGTGAAAATACGGGAAAAGAAAGAATCAAACCCCACCGTTGTCGATGCTTATTCAGATGCATTGTAATTGCTGTTTTAAAAAGGATGATCTAGCAAGTCGACCTCATGAAGCCGAACCCTTGGATTATTTTAATATTGATCTGCTCCCTTTTTACCCAATCGGCCATCCCCTTCGTCTGGGGAGCAGAAAGCATCCCCTCGGAAACCTTATCTGAAACTCAAACGAAAACTTTAAGTTCCAATAAAAAACATCTTTCTAAAGAAGAAGAATTCATTAACCGCTCGGCTACGGCTGAAAAGTTTACCTTCAAAACAATCCCCCGTGACCTTGGGGGGATTATGGTCGATTCCTTTTGGGGATGGGGGTCGCTCGGTTTTGGTTTGGGGGCAGGCCTCACAGCTGGGCTGACCCAAGTCGATCATGACCTCCAGGATAGTTTTCAGCCGAACGCCCTGTTTGGTTCCACCGCCAATGACGTGATCGATTGGACATTCTCCCCTTATGTGATTGGTGGAGTCTCCCTATTTACTTGGATCGGGGCCCATGCAGGAAAAAAAAGAAAACTGGAACTAACGGCACGTGCGATTTCGGAAGCACTTCTACTATCGATGGGGATCACCACCATTGCCAAATATTCCTTCGACCGCACTCGGCCTAATGGTGACTCTCGAGGATTTCCCAGCGGCCATGCCACCGCCATCTACACTGCGGCCGGGGTCATCACCTCTTTTTATGGATGGAAAGGGGCCCTCCCCTCCTACGCCGTTGCCTCTTTGGTGAGCATCAATCGGGTCGATAGTTACAATCACTTCTTAAGTGACGTCGTGATGGGGGCGGTGATCGGAAGTGTGATCGGTTATGGCGCCGGAAAATTTCACAAGAAAGAACATCCCAACTTCTTTTTATCTTCACAGGTGACTCATGATGGAGCCACGCTCCAATTCGTTCGCAGCTTCTGAAATTAGCCGGGAAATCTTGCGCAAATTATTGCACCTCCCAGGGCTATTTCTTCCGTTGTTTTTTTTCTATTGGCCTAAACTCTCTGCGATACTGTTATCGCTTCTCATCATTTTATATCTGATTTCCGAATGGTTTCGCCACACGGGTCGCATCCTTCCACTCATCGGAACGTTGACCCAAAAGCTCGCCCGCTCAGAAAAAATCGACCTCGCCCCTGTCTATTTGGCGATCGGACTCGGCACTGCCTGTTATTTTTTCTCATTTCAAGAAGCGCTCGTCGGTGCCTGGATGGTTTGTGTCAGTGACGGCATGGCGGCGATTATTGGCAGGAGATTTGGCAGAAAAAAAATCGGCCGACTCAAAAAAAGTTATTGGGGAAGCTTCACCTTTTTCGCAACGTCGCTGTGGGGGATTGTCCCGATCTTAGGGTGGAAAGCAGGGCTACTAGTTTCGGGGATTGGAATGATTTTAGAAATTTTTTCGTCAAAAGGATTGGATAATTTAATCTTACCACTTGTTGGAGCGGCGTTAGCAAAATATTTAGGGAACTAGCACGACCTTGCCAAATTGTTCTCCCTGTTCCAAATGAAGATGTGCCTGCTTCGCCTCAGCGAGTGGAAAAATTTTATCAAGCACCGGCTTGAGTTTTCCGCTTTCAAGATGTCGAAGGATCTCAAACTGCGATCCACGTGAACCCATGGTCGAACCCAGTATCTGAACCTGGCGAAAAAAGATCTGCCGTAAATCGGTCACCACTTCCGGTCCAGTCGTCGCACCACAAGTCACCAAAGTTCCTCCCCATTTAAGACAGAGAATTGATTCTTTCCAAAGTGCCTTTCCGACATGTTCAAAGACCACATCAATCGATTGCTTGCCGACGATACGAGTCACCGCTTCGAGAAAATTCTCTTTCTTATAGTTAATGAGATGATCCGCTCCGAGCTCCTTCCCCTTCGCCAGCTTTTCATCGGAACCTGCCGTTGTAATCACCGTACAGCCAAATAACTTTGCAACCTGAATCCCTGCCGAACCAACTCCACTACCAGCCCCGTGAATCACCACCACCATCCCCGGCCGAATCTTTGCCTTTTCGACCAACATCTGCCACGCCGTTAAAAAAACTAACGGCACACAAGCCGCCTGTTCCATCGAAAGATTTTTTGGGAAGGGAAGAATATTTCGCGCGGGTACAGCAATCAATTCTGCATACCCCCCTCGAACATGTTCTCCCAAAATTTTATATTGAGGACATAGATTATCCTGCCCCAACGAACATTTTTCACAACGGCCACAACTCAAGGCAGGATGGACCAAAACTTTCTGTCCCACGTCAATCCCTCGAGCCAACTTTCCTACCTGCACCACTTCCCCTGAAATATCGCTGCCGAGAATGTGAGGATATTCTAGTTTGATATGAGGCAACCCTTTCCGAATCCACAAATCGAGATGATTAAGGGCCACCGCTTTCACGCGGACTAAAACCTGATCTTCTGAAAGAACTGGATCAGGCAAATTCTCCACCTGCAACACCTCGGGGCCACCGTGAGAATGTAATGTCACCGCTTTCATGTCGTTATCCTTATCAATGATGAATGGAAAATGACTTGTCTTTCCTCCCACCTCTTAGGTATCTCTTTGTTACTCTTAAAAGTTTCGCCATAAAAACTCAACTCCCAAGTGGGAATTTTCTCACGAAGGAACTAAAGGAAAGGAATTCGTATGTTAAAAAAACTGGCTTATGTTTTCCCTGTGATTTGTCTTCTTTGGATTGGCTGCAAGATGGGGAAGAAAATTGACTCCAACCAAGCGTTAGACATGGTGGTCGCGGCGATGTGCCAAAAGATGGTCACCTGTCAGCCTAACGCCATGCCGAGTGAGCAATTTTGTAAAGATACCATGAAAACAGCCCTCTCTTCGGCAAAGGAAAAACCGAAGGTCGAAGCGACCCAAAAAGAGGTTGATACCTGTATCGCTAATATCCAAAAAGCTGATTGCCAAAATTTATTGGGTGACAAGGCCCCCGAAGGATGCCGATTTTTGGAATAATGAAATAAAATAAAACCCAATTTTAGAAAGGGGCGTAAAACTTAAATATAAGCGAATTTACCTCCCTTTCCGATAACAATAGGCCTCGTTGAGACACCTCAGCGGGGCCTTTTTGTATCTCTATTCATTGACTATCCACAAAGTTATCAGCTATCGACTCTCTTTTATTTGCACTCTCCCTAAGAGGGGAGAGGGTCAGGGAGAGGGTGGTACATTAATTTAAGTAGAAATGGAGTCCCCATGAAACCCATCGCCTTTGTCACCGGTGCCACCGGTTTTGTTGGAAATGCCGTCGCCCGTGCCCTCTTAAAAAAGGGCCGAGAGGTGCGAGTCTTAGCGCGTAAAACCTCTAATCTTTCCCTACTCAAAGGATTACCGATTGAGATTATCCCCGGAGACCTTCGTCAACCCGATTCTCTGTTAGAGGCGATTCGAGGTTGCAAAGAGGTCTATCATGTCGCCGCCCAATACACCTTTTATAATCCCAATCCCGACGAGATTTACGCCAACAATGTTCAAGGAACACATAATGTTTTGCTCGCCGCCATGAAGGCCTCCGTCCCTCGGGTCGTTTATACCTCCACGGTGGGAGCGATTGGAATCCCCAAAGATGGTTCGTATGGAGATGAAACCACCCCCATCACCCTTCAAGACTGCAACGGTCATTACAAACGCTCCAAATTTTTAGCGGAACAAGAGGCATTTAGCTTTTTTCGAAAAGGACTTCCGGTGGTGATCGTCAATCCCAGCGCCCCCATCGGTGAGGGGGATGCCAAACCAACTCCGACCGGTCGGATGATTGTGGAATTTTTAAATCGTCGAATGCCAGCCTATTTAGATACGGGATTGAACTTGATCGATGTCGAGGATGTCGCGGTTGGACACATTCTCGCCGCAGAAAAAGGAAAAGGAGGAGAACGCTATATCTTAGGAAATAAAAATCTCCACTTAGGTGAGATTTTCCGATTACTTTCCGAAATGACCGGCCTTAAAGCCCCCAAAATCAAGATGCCTCACTTCGTTGCGTTAGTAGCAGCCCATGCCAGCGAACTGATCGCCAAGTGGACCAAATCTCCGCCAAGAATTGAAAAAGAGGCGGTCCAACTCGCCAAAAAAAGAATGTTTTTTAAATGTGATAAGGCGGTGCGAGAACTCAGTCTTCCTCAACCGCCGATCCCGATCGCTTTAAAGAAATCGGTCAATTGGTATGTCGAGCATGGGTATATCAATGAGAAAATCTCGAAGCAGTTAAAAGACAATCCTCGATTGGTATTAGAATCTTAAAAAATCAGAAATCCAAAGTAGCAAGTTGGATATTTTGGTGCTCACCTTAGTTAATTCGCAAAATCGAAATATCGAGTGTCAGTAAGCCATATCCTGAAATACCGGTTTTGTCTGAGTCTGGGGAATAGGTTCATTCTATGTTTTTGGCTCACCATGTCTGAAGTAAAATGTCATATGAATTGGAATTCCATTTTTGAAAAGGTTCGATGTGGTTCATTTGACAACTTTTTTTTGGCTACCAAATTGGAAAAAGCCCTCTTCTTAGATGATTTAAATTTCATTAAATCGAATTTTGATGATGCTTACTTGAGTAACAAGATTAATAGTTATGGGGTGAAATTGTTTTTGAAAGAACTTCTGGCAGGTACAAATCGCATTCTCGAGCTTCATGTATCAGCCCTAATGATGAAGGAGATAAAGAAGCGACACTCTGACAGATTCATTAAATTCATAACCCAGTATAAGAGCTGCACTAATGCTGGTTTCCAAAATCAACTGAAGGCAACCTTTTACGTTTGCAGATTATTAAAATCGATCTCGATAGAGAAGAAGAATGTGATCGACTCTGACGTTGTAGTGAACATTAATGAGAAAAACGTGAATGTCCACATAACCACAGCTGATATGCATGCGAAGGAATCATTGCAATTTGCGGCACACATGATGATTACATCTCGACTTGCGCAAAATCCAATTACAAATCCGGAAGGGGGACAACTTTCCCTTGTTGAAATTAAGGGTATCATTCCAAGGTTATTGAGTGCCGAAGAGGTAGAAGAAATTATTAAGAAATTGCCGGGGCAGACAACACAAAGCCTGCATATACAAAGCAAACGCAATGATCATAGGGAGGAGATTTCTCTAATATTTGATTGGGTTTTTTCAAAAATACCGCACCATTCTTCTTTAGGCGTGGATCATTACCGCAATATTTTTTATTTTAATGAAGGCCTACACATTGATCAGCAAGGGTATTTTTTCAGACTTAGTAATAAGATTAAAAGTAGTGGAAAGGCTGATTTTTTGAACTTGCTGTTGATAGTTGGTGATCGGTTTACTTCTGATGCGGTTGCAATGCGAATATTTAGGGAATTTCTTGATAGTCATCAGATCTCAGGCGTCATATTTCTGAGTTACTGTGAAGCATTTGATATGAACTTAGAAGTTATACCAACGCATGTTTTTCGAAGGATAATCATATGCAAAAGTTCAGAAAGCAGTTTGGAGAATGCATTAAAAAAATCGCTACCTGATTTTTGGCACTTGAATCCATGTAACCTAGAAGTTGTAACTCAAGGTAGCCTATCAAAAAAGAGATAAACAGCGGCAATCCGTCCCTCGCGGGTAATGATCAGCTCCGGCGTAGGCAACCTGATACCCACTGGGTCCACCCACCGTTGCCCAACTCCTCGAGCCCAGTAAATGAACTTTGATTTTCCTTGTCCAAAAATCCTCATCTCCTTTACCATTTAAATTTGGCGACTTCATATAAGGAGACAAACAATGAAAATACTCATGGTGCTGACCTCTCACGATCAATTGGGCAACACGGGTCAAAAAACCGGCTTCTGGTTGGAAGAATTCGCCGCCCCCTACTATGTGTTTCGAGATGCTGATGTCGATGTGACGCTGGCCTCGCCGAAAGGGGGGCAGCCACCGATCGATCCGAAAAGCGAATTGCCGGAGAATCAGACCGCTGCGATGACACGATTCAAGCAAGACGCCGAGGCACAAAAGGCACTCTCCCAAACATTCAAGCTATCCGAGATGAATTCAAAAAATTTCGACGCCATATTTTATCCTGGCGGCCACGGTCCGATGTGGGACCTGGTGGACGATCCGGTTTCCATTGCTTTGATCGAATCTTTCTACAATTCCGGTAAACCAGTCGCTGCGGTCTGTCATGCACCAGCCGTGCTTCATCGAGCAATGTTCGAAGGGGCTCCGATCGTCAAAGGGAAACGGGTCACGGGCTTCACCAATGGGGAAGAGGAGGCAGTTCACCTCACGAATGTCGTCCCCTTTTTGGTGGAAGATGAATTGAAGAGACTCGGTGGTCTGTATGAGAAAGCGGCTGATTGGGAAAGCTTCGTGATTGTGGATGGTCGACTCATCACGGGACAAAATCCCGCCTCATCGGAGGCTGCAGCTAAAGCGTTGATGAAGCAATTAAGTTTATGACGCTTGCAAATCTCCTATCAAACCTTTAAGGACCTTCCATTCCGCATTCTGAATTCCAAATTCCGCATTCGACACTCGCTCCCATCGTCTAGAGGCCTAGGACGGTGCCCTCTCACGGCATTGACCGGGGTTCGAATCCCCGTGGGAGCGCATTGGTGAAATGAGACGAACCCAATGTCGTGCCTAAATCAAATTCCCCTTCCAAAGAGATTCCATCCGGTCCCTTAGAAACAACTATCGGCCCGGTCATGATCTCTTTAACTATTGCATTAAACTTTGGACCTCGCGAAATGATACGATCCACAACCCGCTCGAGACTAGTTTTGACCAAATAGGGAGTAACGAGAAGCCGCTTCTCGGGC
>JBGTGJ010000216.1:0-4345 GCA_041746775.1 bacterium | reverse complement strand
CGATTGCGTATCTCGTGAAGCGTGAATCGTATCTCGAAAAATTCAAGATATCTCATCATGCATCTCCCGATCTAGCTGGGCCTGCATGTCATCTTCAAAAAAATTTGAAGCATCAAGCTGAAGCGGAGTTTATCTTTCGCTTCTCGCTTCATACTTCACGCTCCACATCTTTTGATTTTAGAAAATTAGGCAGCGAACCTACTATTAACGATATTTGTCCTTAGAAAGGAGGTGATCCAGCCACAGGTTCCCCTACGGCTACCTTGTTACGACTTCACCCCAATCACCATTCATACCTTGGGCGGCTGCCCCCTTACGGTTAGCGTACCGACTTCTGGTATAAACAGCTTTCGTGGTGTGACGGGCGGTGTGTACAAGGCCCGGGAACGTATTCACCCCGGCGTGCTGATCCGGGATTACTAGCGAT
Source organism: bacterium (assembly GCA_041746775.1). GTDB lineage: Bacteria > UBA10199 > UBA10199 > DSSB01 > DSSB01 > JBGTGJ01. The sequence continues at coordinate 3,918 of JBGTGJ010000216.1, read as the reverse complement.
TCCAGCTTCATGGAGTCGAGTTGCAGACTCCAATCCGAACTTGGACCGGTTTTGATGGGATTGGCTCCCCCTTGCGGGTTGGCAACCCATTGTATCGGCCCTTGTAGCACGTGTGTAGCCCTAGGCATAAAGGCCATGAGGACTTGACGTCATCCCCACCTTCCTCCCGGTTAACCCGGGCAGTCCCTTTAGAGTGCCCAACTTAATGATGGCAACTAAAGGTAAGGGTTGCGCTCGTTGCGGGACTTAACCCAACATCTCACGACACGAGCTGACGACAGCCATGCAGCACCTGTCTTGGAGCTCTCTTGCGAGCACCCCCTCTTTTGGGAGGGGTTCTCCAGATGTCAAGCCTAGGTAAGGTTTTTCGCGTTGCGTCGAATTGAACCACATGCTCCACCGCTTGTGCGGGCCCCCGTCAATTCCTTTGAGTTTTAACCTTGCGGCCGTACTCCCCAGGCGGGATATTTAATGCGTTAGCGACGACACTGCGAGGTTTAAACCCGCAACATCTAATATCCATCGTTTACAGCGTGGACTACCAGGGTATCTAATCCTGTTTGCTACCCACGCTTTCGCGTCTTAGCGTCAGTATCGATCCAGAGGACCGCTTTCGCCGCCGGTGTTCCTCCCAATATCTACGAATTTCACCTCTACACTGGGAATTCCGTCCTCCTCTCTCGTACTCAAGTCTGCCAGTTTCAGGCGCACGTCCTCGGTTAGGCCGAGGGCTTTCACACCTGACATTACAGACCGCCTACACGCGCTTTACGCCCAGTAATTCCGAACAACGCTTGCACCCCACGTATTACCGCGGCTGCTGGCACGTGGTTAGCCGGTGCTTCCTTTGAAGGTACCGTCAATATCCAATGATATTAGCATTGAATAGTTTCTTTCCTTCCGACAGAGCTTTACAACCCGAAGGCCTTCGTCACTCACGCGGCGTTGCTGCGTCAGGGTTTCCCCCATTGCGCAATATTCCCCACTGCTGCCTCCCGTAGGAGTCTGGACCGTGTTTCAGTTCCAGTGTGGCTGATCATCCTCTCAGATCAGCTAACCATCGTTGCCTTGGTGAGCTTTTACCTCACCAACTAGCTAATGGTACGCAGGCCCATCCTTCAGTGATAGCATGTAAACAGAGGCCATCTTTTACCTCAACATCCGAAGACATCGTGGTCTTATCCGGTATTAGCCCCGCTTTCGCGGGGTTGTCCCAGTCTTAAGGGAAGGTTACCTACGTGTTACTCACCCGTGCGCCGCTTTACTCATGGATTGCTCCACTTTCTCGCTCGACTTGCATGTGTTAGGCACGCCGCCAGCGTTCGTTCTGAGCCAGAATCAAACTCTCCAGTTTAAAATCTGGTTGCCAATTAAATTCATCTTTCGATGAATGTAAATGGCCGCATAATTAAAAATGAGTTTGGGTTTTTATACCCATTCTCAGAAATATCTAAATAAGGGCTCGTTAATTTCAGTAAGCTACCTAATTTTCAAAGATCAAAAAAAACTCTTTAAGTATTAACAATTTCAAGGTTTTTTGAATTACCCTCGGGAAATTGCAAGACACAACCACAACCCCGTTTTGTCGAGGGTGCCGCTGTATATATTAACCTATTTTATTGTCAAGGAATTATGTAGAAAATTGCTAAAAAAACAGATTTTATACATCTTCAAGAAAAACTGCGTCGCGCTTTGACCATCATCATATTAGTTCTTACGAGAACAAAGTCAATAGTTGAACTCGGTAAAATTGGTTCCTATTGCGTTTTTTCTTCCAATAAAAATTGGTTTTCTTCCGATTTCAGAAATAATGTCCTTTGCGAGCCGGAGGAAATCACAAAGTGGTCCTTCGTCACGGGAGGATAACTATCAATCAATAATTGATATTCTCCCGAACGTATACGATGAGAACCTGGATCAAGGGGTGCCTGAAAAACAGCGGAGTTTTTATAATCGACGAGTATTACCTGAACCTGAAGAGCCTCTTTTAAACTTTTCTCCAAATCCTCGGGCGTGCCTACTTTAATAGCTTTACCTTCTAATCGATCTGCAAGATTTTTTAACAAAGTTTCCTTAGTTGCTGACACGTCACTGAAATACAAAATATGGACTCGAAACTTATCGGGGCTTTTGGAAAATTTTGCCGCGACCTCTAACGGATCCCCACCACAAGAATCCCAGTCGTTGAGTACTAAAATTCCTGTTTTAGCCCCTTTTATTTTTTTTAAATCCTTAAAATAAGCATCGAGAACAAACGCCAAACAAGATTTTCCCTGCGCTTTCATCGAAATGATATCTTTTTCGGGATTTTTTATTTTTTTAACATCCTCGCAATTGTCCTGTTGTTTCATGCTCTCGATCCCAAACACTCTCATCCCCAGCTTGGTTTCGGCTGGCACAAACTCTCGAATCTTTTCTAATTCAAGTCGAACCAACTCCCATTTGATCGATTCTCCCAAAGATTCATTCATGCTAATCGATCCATCGAGAACAATTTCTACCGTCTGAGGAAAAAAATTCCCGGACGCGCTTAGCGAAGAATCAGCCTGGACAGTTAATTCGCCGTAACCCAATTGAACTTGTACGGCATCAGAAACTGTCTCTTGAGAATTTAAAGTTGCACGGGCTTGAATAAAATATTCTCGATTAGGAAAGGAATCATTTCCCCAAAGGAATCGATAGGGAGGTTGCAGTGCCTCTCCAACCCATTCTCCATTCACGAGGAAATCAACTTTTTGTACCTGATCAAACAGCCCTCCCCCCACCTGCACTTCTATCTCAGAAACATTGGGAAGGTACTCCCCACTACTCGGATGCAATATCTCGATTTGTGGAACCTTAGCATTGACGTTTACCTGAATTTGAGTGGAATCGGATGTACTGTCTGCAAATGTCTGAACCCCCTGTAAGAGATGAGTACCTGGGCTGACGGTGGAAGTATCCCATGGAATCACGAAGGGTCGTGAAGTCGCCTGACCCACCTTGACGCCATCGACAAGAAGCTCGACGTTTTGAGTCTGCTTATTAGGATTGCCTCCTCCATCAGTCATCAAAACATTGATCACTCCCGAAATAGAATCTTTGTCGAACGGTTTGATGAAATGAAATTTTTCAAGCGGAGGGGTGAACGGCTTTTCTTCTATTGCATTCTTTGCAACAGATTGTTGAGCGGGAGCAGTTAACTCATAATCTCCTAAAGCTTCTGCAGTTGCCGACATTAATGCAAAACTCAACATAGCCGGTTCTTTCACCCGATAATCTAATTCTGCGTATTGCTCTCCTCCGATCATAACAAAACTCAAGGTCGCTCCTGCCTTACGAGCTTCATTTTCAAAATTTGCCTTTTGCAACAAAATAGAATTATTCGAAGCGTCCAAAACAAAAAGGAAATGTTTAATTCCTCGAAATTTCTTAAATCTCTGCACGGCTCCATTAAAGTCCGCAGACAATGAACTTTCTGAAGAAACCAATTTACTGATAGAGGTTCCATCAAAACGCTTGGCACTTTCCGGAACGGTTAAAGCCTGGCGGTTACCAAATAAAATGAGATGCTCTGTTTCAGAAAAATTAGCTCTCAATCTCAATAACGACATCAACAGAGCCGATTTGAAATTCTTTTCTTGTAAAGTTGGGGCTGCCAATAAAATCCCAACATAACGTTCTTTCCCTAGCCTCGGCTGGATGAGTTTAAATTTTGATCCATTCATTTCCCGATCTTTTAATTCTGTAATATTTTTAGTCTCTCCAACCCATCCCCTCCCTTCTTGGTTTTTGATCATTAGCTTTGAGTGGTTCAGGTAGACCTGGAAAAAAGAGGACTGAAAATTTGAAAAGATAGGAAGAGCCATCCCTTGCCTCGCCAACATCTGACCGGATAATAAAAATCCCATTACCATGATGAGTAAAGCGGGAACTAAT
>JBGTGJ010000215.1:0-3246 GCA_041746775.1 bacterium | reverse complement strand
TTTTTCAGCCTCAGCCCCTCTGAAAGAGGTGGAGGAAAAGAAACCTACCAAGCCTGAGACCCCAGCTAAAATGAAGGAACCTACCAAAGAACCGCCGATGGTAAGCAAATCGGAACCAGTCAATGATTCGGTATCCGAGATACTTAGAAACATCCCACTTGAGCCAGCCGAAGAATCGGTCAGCATCGATTCGGTCCCTCGACGAGAACCTTCTAGTGAAGCCTCCCTCCTGCTCATTGAAGGGGATTTGGATGAGCATGAATATATCCTCGGGGAAAATTTCAGCATTGGTCGTTCCGCATCTAACGACATGGTGCTCAAAGAACCTAAAGTAAGCCGGCAACATTCTGCCATTAATTGTTTGAATGGAGATTATGTGATTGTGGATCTGAAGAGCTCGAATGGAATTTTTGTAAACGGAAAAAAAGTGGAAGAGGCTATACTCAAAGATGGGGATGAGGTCAGTATTGGGAGTTTTAAGTTTCGATTTAGTCTGACTTAAAAGTTTTTTTTCTTCCACAATTTCTTCAACTTTGAACCAGGTTGTGACCTGCGAATCCGATTTCGAACTACTGAACCGTCAGAATACCCAATCTCTCTCGCTACAGCGTTTGTATCGCCATTATGTTTCCTCAATAACTTAATTAGCTTTTCGTTAGTGATACTGGGGGCAGGGCCAGGTTTGTATTGCCTCTTTTTGGTCACATCTAAAAGGGGATATTTTTTTGAAACTAAAGGAAACACCTTAGTTTTTTTGTGTACCTTGAGAACACTTGTCTTCAATGGTTGGCTATTTTTTTTTAAAATTTCTGTGATTTTTTCTTTAAGTTTTTCAATATCCTTTCTCACCCGATCGATCGAATCTCCGGTTTTTGGTAATTCCCCTTTGTCCTTCAGGTCTGTGACCTTGGATAATATCGGACCTGTCACTGCAGACACAACTGCTCCATTTCCTAAAGCTAAAGGAGAAACCGCAGAAACTTTAGTACCGATCCCAACGAGAGCAAGTGCATGGCCATTAGGGATGGGCTGTCTGGGAATAGGGATAGATCGACCTGGAGTGGGGATAGCTCCAAAAAGACTCAACAGACCACTTACACCAGCGAAGATTCCTGCTACCCCCAGCCACTTTTGCTCCGACGATTGGCTTTGATATAACATTTTCCCGCCCGTCATCACCGACTCCACAGAATCGTTAACTGTTCTGCCAACAACATAAATGACATTTCCTAAAAGAATATTAGGGGCTTCACCCCAGGTCCCTCGGCTAGGTTGGGAATATTTTCGAACAAACACCTCCCTATCCTTTCCAAAAAATTTTATCAGCCCCGTTCCCATTTCATGAAAAGTGTCTCGAAAAGCAATCACCCAAGATTGAGTGTGAAATCGAAATTTTTCTTGAGGAAGCAGTTTGCCACCTACCCCCATCTTAAAACGGGGATCCATCAGATGATCAAATTCTGTTTTTAATTTAACAGCTGAACGATGAGCGAACCTTTCCACCATAGCCGATGCCAAAGATTCAAAAGGACGAGAAAGATAAAGATGATCCCCAACTTTGAAAAAGCTCATATTTTTTCTAAAAACTCGAACAACGCCTGATTAAACAATTTAGGATTTTCTAAATTAGAAATATGCCCTGTTTTGGAAAGTGCTACTAATCGGCAATTGGGAATTCGCTGACTCATCTTCTCAGCTTGATTGATTGGAATTAATGCATCTTCTTCGCCATGAATCACCAGGGACGGGCAAGAGATATGAGAGACAAATTCGGTCGTATCGGTTCTGCTGATCATGGCCAATTGGGCACCACAAACGCCTAGAGGACTTTGGGAGACCATGAGTTTATTCAACAAATCCAAAACTTCAGGATGATCTCTTTTAGTTTCCGATGAAAGGGTGTTGGGGATAAATTTCTTCGCATAAGCAGAGAGCCCCCCCTCCGATTTAATGGTTTTGATCGATTCTGCACGATTGAGTTTTCCTTCATTGGTATCCGCTTCACTTCGGGTGTTACATAAAACAAGCCCCTTTAAACGATCTGGAAATTTTTCTGCAAACCTCAGCGCAATATAACCCCCCAAAGACAAGCCGCACAAAACTGCAGAACTTATTTTTAAATGATCCATCAACGCCAGCAGATCATCGACGAACATTTCCATCGTATATTGACCATCACCCACGGGGCTTTTTCCGATCCCTCGAATATCGTAGGCAAGACCAAAATATTTGCTTGGCAGTGCTTTGAGTTGAGGCTCCCACATGGCGTGTGTCATCGGGAAGGCGTGAATAAATATGATCGGAATCCCTTGTGGATCCCCTTCAGTTTTAAAATAGAGATTAAATTTATCCATGAGCCTCCCCCCAAGTTTTCCCCTCACCAATTTCTACTTGGAGAGGAATACTTCCAGTTAAGACATTTTCCATTTTATCACGAATAAGCGCACGCATGATTTCAAGTTCCGAGTTTTTCACCTCAAACACCAACTCATCATGTACCTGTAGAAGCAAAAAGGATGCTAATTTCCCTTTCACCATTTCTCGATCAATTTCAATCATCGCCTTTTTGATCAAATCAGCTGCAGTTCCTTGTACCACGGTGTTAAAGGCAATTCGCTCGGCAAAATTTCGTGACATCGTATTCTTACTATCGATATCAGGAACAAAGCGCCGTCTCCCCATCAAGGTACGTACCTCTTTCTGTTTTCGCGCCTCCCCAAGCACCTCTTCTCGATATTTTCTTACCCCTCGATATTTCTCAAAATAATTTTCAATATACTTTTTAGCCTGCTGCTGACTTACCCCTAATTGTTGCGAAAGGCCAAAGGGGCTTTGTCCATAAATCACTGCAAAATTAACCGTCTTTCCGCTGCTCCTCATCGCTGGGGTAACGAATGGTTCGGCAACTTCAAAAATGCTCGCAGCGGTAATACGATGAATGTCGACCCCTTTTTGAAAAGCTTCGACCAAAACAGGGTCTTCCGAAAGATGCGCAAGAATCCTTAATTCAATCTGAGAATAATCGGCACTCATCAGGAGAAATCCAGGATCTGCCACAAAGGCACGCCGAATCTTAGCTCCATCTTCGGAACGGATCGGAATATTTTGTAAATTAGGGTCGCTACTGGAAAGTCGACCCGTCTCAGCAATGGTTTGATTAAAACTGGTGTGGATTCGGTGAGTGTGGGGATGAGCCAGCACTAAGAGAGCGTCAACGTAAGTCGACTTGAGTTTAGCGAGCCCGCG
>JBGTGJ010000214.1:0-23638 GCA_041746775.1 bacterium | reverse complement strand
GTACTTCCACGATCAGGTTGGGATCTCTTTCCTTTAATCCTTCAATCGTTTGTGCAAAAATTTCGGAACCCCCATCGGGTAAATCATCGCGATCCACCGAGGTGATCACCACATGTTTTAATCCTAGTTTTGCAACGGCGACCGCCACTCGCTGAGGCTCTTCCCAATCGGTGATCATTGGGCGCCCCGTCTTGACGGCACAAAATCCGCAAGAACGGGTGCAGGTGTCCCCTAAGATCATCATCGTCGCTGAGCCACGATTCCAACAGTCTCCAATATTGGGACATTTGGCTTCTTCACAAACGGTGTGCAGGTTCAGCTCGCGAAGCAATCCTTTCAATTGATGATAATTTTTTCCAGCAGGGATTTTTGCTTTTAGCCAAGAAGGTTTCATAATGGGATATCTATAGGTTACTTCGGTCAGCGCGATGAGGAAAGAGATTTTGTATTTACCTAAAGACCGGTAAAGGTTACACAGAAAAGATAAGATATGCTTACCCATGAGCCGATAAAAAAACCTAAGCCACTAAAATCTGGAGATACGATTGCCGTTGCAGCCACGGCGAGCAGTTTTGATCGCGAGGCCTTTCTTAAAGGGGTTCAGAAGATTGAATCATGGGGATTTAAGGTGCGGTATCGCGAGGATATCTTTTCTAAACAACGTTATTTAGCGGGGAGTGATGAACGTCGATGGGAAGAACTCAAAGGGTATCTTCTAGATCCTACCGTCAAAGCGATCTTCTTTGCTCGTGGTGGTTATGGATCGATGCGGATCTTGCCGTGTTTGTCAGAGCTCCCCTCAGATCTGCCTGCTAAGATTTTAATGGGCTACTCCGATATTACCTCCATCCTCACTTATTTTTCCCAGCAACATCATTGGGTGACCTTTCATGGTCCGGTAGTGGCGAAGGATATTGGGGATCGGATGGAAACGGCTGGCGAGAGTTCCTTGCTTCGAGTGCTAACCGATCCGGCCCCCCTCGGGAAGATCCATCCCCCTTCAGGGTCTGCCATCTTTCCGGGACAGGCAGAAGGGAGATTAGTTGGTGGTTGCCTTTCCTTGATCATTTCCTCACTGGGGACCCCTTATCAGCTCAAAACCAATGACGCGATCCTCTTCCTCGAAGATGTGGGAGAAAAACTCTACTCCCTTGATCGAATGCTGACACAGCTAAAGTATGCCGGGACTTTTAAGGGGGTAAGAGGGATTGTATTTGGCCCGCTTAAGGATACGCACGATGAACCCGAGGTGATTAAGGGGTTGCTCAAAGAGCTACTTACAGATCTCGAGATACCGATTCTCTTCGGGTATCCTTCGGGACATATCGAAGATTCTTGGACGATCCCTTTCGGATTGCCGGTCAAGTTAGATGCCGATCAGGGGGTGATCATGTTTGAAGAGAGTGCGCTCCATGCAAATTGATGACGCTTTCCATCAAGCGATTGAAGATCAAGTATTCTCAGGAGCTCAAGTCATTGTAGGTTGTAAAACCGACACAGTTTTCTCCAAGAGTTATGGAAAATTGAGCCAGCAACCTAACTCCGCTTCCGTCCAGCAAAATACCCTCTTCGATATCGCCTCGCTCACGAAGCCAATCTCTACAACCACATTATATATGATGGCCCTTGAGGAGAAAAAAATCTCCCTCGAAGATCCAATCCAAAAATCCCTTCCTGATTTTGTGCGTCAAGAAACTCTGACCTTGCGTCATTTACTATCCCATACTTCTGGGCTTCCTGCGTGGCTTCCTCTATTCCAAGAGATGGTAGGGAAGGGTTGGGGATACAATCAGATCAAACAAAAATTTATAGAAGGGATTTCTCAAACTAAATCTGAAGCAAAACCTGGGGAGAAGAGAATTTATAGCGATTTGGGGTTTATCTTATTGGGTTTTGCCTTAGAAGAGATTTACCAAAGACCACTCACTTCACTATTTATAGAAAAAGTGGCCAATCCTGGTTTGCCAGCGATTAGATATTCCCCCATTGCTTCAGCTGAAAATAATATTGCTGCAACCGAGGCCTGTCCATGGCGGGGGAAGCTACTCCAAGGAGAAGTCCACGATGATAATGCCTATGTCTTAGGTGGGGCTGCTGGGCACGCCGGATTATTTAGTAATGCCGCCGATTTGGAAAAATTTCTCCACCAGATTTTGGCAATATTAACTGGCAAAGGGGGTTTTGTTTCGAAAACTACTTTAGAAAAGTTTATTGGTGTTGGACTCAACCAAAAACTTGGATGGGACATGGTGACCCCCCCAAGTCAGGCAGGAACTTTTTTTTCTAAATCTACCATCGGACACCTGGGTTTTACCGGGTGTAGTTTGTGGTTAGACTTAAAAGATTATAAATATTTTGTATTACTGACCAATCGAGTGCATCCCTCGCAGCAAAACGATCAGATCAAACAGTTTAGGCCAAAGATCCACGACCTGCTTTTGAAAAGCTCAGGACTTTCTAGCTGATAACCCCCCCACCCTTTGCCCATTATTTAACCAGCTGCCTAAAAGCTAAGCATGGAATTTAACGGCAGTTAATAAAAATAAATAATAATTTCAAGTAGTTAACAAATATAATCAACTTGGCATGATGGTTGCTAAGGCTTTAATTTATTATCATCGAGGGACGACTTTATTCCGCAAAGCCAAAAAATCTCAGTGGGCCTTACCCGCTGCAGGGTCGTCCATTAATTTCGACCTAACGGAAAAGGAGAGAGATATTATGATGCGAAAGAAAAACTGGTTGGCACTTCTTATTATATTAGCTGGTTTTATACCTGGATATGCATTGGCAGATGATCCCACCGCCGTGGACCTCAAGGTTATGATAGACACGGTATGGACATTGATCGCTGGCATGTTGGTCTTTTGGATGAATGCTGGATTTGCCTTGGTCGAATCGGGACTCTGTCAGTCTAAAAACTGCGTCAATATTCTAGCCAAAAATTTTATTGTATTCGCTATCTCCTCCATCGCCTTTTGGGTGGTAGGTTGGGGACTCATGTTTGGTGATGGGAGTCCTTACATCGGATTGCAAGGATTATGGATGGTATCTGGTGCCGATAATTCCCCCGCTACCGGAGATGCTTATCAGGGGGTCTACTCTGCCATCAATTGGACCGGAGTTCCACTTTGGACCAAATTCTTTTTTCAATTAGTCTTTGCAGGAACGGCCGCCACGATTGTTTCGGGAGCAGTTGCTGAAAGGATCAAATTTATTTCCTTTATTGTATTTAGCTTTATTTTGGTTGCCGTCATGTACCCCACTACCGGTCATTGGATCTGGGGAGGGGGATGGTTGGCAAAGTTAGGGTTTTGGGATTTTGCCGGTTCCACAGTAGTTCATTCCGTTGGTGGATGGGCCGCTTTGGCAGGGGTGATCGTCTTAGGACCGCGTGCCGGTAAATTTGTTGGCGGAAAGATTCATCCTATTCCTGGCCATAATATGACCAGCGCCACTTTAGGAGCTTTGATCTTGTGGTTGGGATGGTTTGGTTTCAATCCTGGCTCCACCATGGCAGCCGCTGCAGCGGATATTGGAAGGATCGCGGTTGTCACAAACATGGGAGCTGCTGCTGGCTTATTAGCTTCTACCCTTGTGGCGTGGATTGTTCTTGGGAAGCCAGACCTATCGATGATCATCAACGGCTGTTTGGCAGGGCTCGTCGCAGTGACGGCACCATGCGCCTATATTAGTGTTGGCTCCGCGCTCATTATTGGAGCGATTGGCGGGACCGTCGTCGTATTTGCAGTTCTATTTTTTGATAAAATGAAAATGGACGATCCAGTCGGTGCCCTCTCGGTCCATCTAGTAAACGGAATCTGGGGAACCATTGCTTTAGGGTTGTTTGCTCAAGAACAATTTACCCCCAATACCACCGGCAATGGACTTTTCTTTGGTGGGGGAGCTGGGCTGCTAACCCATCAACTTATCGGCATCGCTGCGGTTGGGGCCTTCACTTTGGCTGGTTCGTTTATTGTTTGGGGGATCATCAAAGCGATCATGGGACTTCGAGTTTCTGCAGAAGAAGAACAAGAGGGGCTCGATTACGGGGAACATGGAAACGTTTGTTATCCTGACTTCGCAACCGCGACACCTCATACGAAATATTAAACTTTTTTTGCAAAATAGAGAGGTAGGTTACCTAATATGAAAAAAATTGAAGCGATCATTAAACCGTTCAAATTAGATGAAGTAAAAGCAGCTTTACAGGAGGTTGGTATCCAAGGACTTACCGTCACCGAGGTGAAAGGGTTTGGACGCCAGAAAGGGCATACCGAGCTTTACCGAGGGGCTGAGTACGTCGTTGATTTTTTGCCCAAAATTAAACTCGAGGTCGTCGTTGATGACCCCAATGCCTCACGAGTGGTCGAAGCTATACAAACTTCTGCAAAAACCGGACGCATTGGTGATGGTAAGATTTTTGTTTCTTCGATTGAAGAATCGATCCGCATTAGAACCGGAGAGACAGGTAGCAACGCAATTTAAAAGTTAAAATTAAATAAAATTTTACAAACTAATTTCCCTTAGATAGAGGGTTTGCCTTTTGGGGATCATTAGTGACCCTGGCAAACCCTTTATTCTAAGGAGAAATCGAATGAATTCTCGAAGGCTCAAAACATTCTCAATTCTATGTTTATTCATTGCTGGCTTCATTTCATATAGCAGTCTGATTCAAGCACAAGCAGCACCTGAAACAGCAACTGCTGCTCCTCAAGATCCAGGTATTGAACAACGGGTCTCTGATCTTGAGGCCTATATCAATAATACTGCTCGAGGGTCGGATTCCGCAGATAGTAAGATTTCCTCCAAGGTAGGAGGGGCAGGTCCCGGACACAATGCTTGGATGATGACCTCCGCAGCGCTGGTCTTATTCATGACTCTGCCGGGCTTAGCTTTATTTTATGGAGGGTTAGTTCGCCGAAAGAACGTACTATCGGTCTTGGCTCAATGTTTAGGGATTGCAGGGATCGTGACGATTCTCTGGTGGGCGGTCGGTTATAGCTTAGTTTTTTCCAGTGGTGGCCCGATTCTAGGAAATCTAGATTTTGCTTTCCTCAAAGGGGTCGATTCAAATCCTAACACCAATTATTCTTATTGGGTCTCCGAAAATATCTTTTCCATATATCAAATGATGTTTGCGATCATCACTCCTGCATTAATCATCGGTGCAATTGCAGAGCGGATGAAATTTGGCGCGATCATGCTTTTTGTCATTCTTTGGATGTTTGTCATCTATTTCCCTCTCGCTCACATGGTTTGGGGAATCGATGGGATGATGAATGGTGTCTGGAACGCCGCGGCCACGATTAAAGCGATCGACTTTGCGGGGGGAACGGTGGTTCACATGTCTTCCGGTTGGTCAGCTCTCGTCCTTTGCATGATTTTGGGGAAAAGACTCGGCTTTGGAAAAGAGAACATGGCCCCTCATAGTATGGTCCTTTGTATGGTCGGAACCGGGATGCTATGGGTTGGCTGGTACGGCTTTAATGCCGGTAGTGCCGTCGCTGCCGATGGGATTGCGGCGAGCGCCTTCGTCTCGACCACCATTGCTGCGGCAGTCGCATGTTTTACCTGGGGTCTCATTGAATATCTCGCTCGCGGAAAACCGTCCGTCTTAGGCTTCTGTTCCGGTGCAGTTGCTGGATTAGTCGTCGTTACCCCCGGCGCTGGGTTTGTGGATCCAAGTTCCGCGGTCATTATCGGTATCCTTGCTGCCGTGATTCCTTATCTTGCGGTCACCAAATTAAAGCACTGGTTAGGCTATGACGATGCTTTAGATACCTTTGGTGTGCATGCAGTAGGGGGAACGCTCGGTGCATTCCTCACCGGAATCTTTGCAACTCCCGATATCAATCCTAATCTGTTAACCAATCTCAAAGATATCGTTGGAAAAACCTTATGGCTCGAACAGCTCAAGGCAATGGGACTCACGATTGTCATGTCAGTGGTCGGAACGGCCATCATCGCCTATCTCATTAAAGCGATTTTAGGGCTGCGCCCCACACTAGAGGTTGAGCAGCAAGGACTTGACCTTGCCGAGCATGGTGAGGAAGGGTATATTTTCTAAAGTTAAATTGGATTCAGTTCAAAAATATTTAAAATTAAGGAAGGATCTCCCATGAAAAAAGTTGAAGCGATCATTAAACCATTCAAACTGGATGAAGTAAAAGAGGCATTACAAGATATCGGTATCCAAGGATTGACGGTTTCCGAAGTCAAAGGGTTTGGACGTCAAAAGGGGCATACCGAACTCTATCGTGGTGCGGAATATGTCGTCGATTTTCTTCCCAAAATTAAATTAGAAATTATTGTGAATGATGCGGATGTTGCCAAGGTGGTCGAAGCGATTCAAAACACCGCTAAAACCGGACGTATTGGTGATGGAAAAATCTTTGTTTCGAATATCGAAGAGGTGATTCGAATCCGTACTGGAGAATCAGGAGCGAATGCGATTTAAGTTGTGAGCGATGAACTTTGAGTGAAAAACAACTCAAAGTTCATCGCGAACCCTTGACACTCCCAAAGACGAGCAGTAAACCCCGATGGTTTCGTAACACAATAAACCAAAAAAATTTTGATTATTTTTAACCCCTTAAAGGAGAATTACTATGGGCATGTCCCCAAAAGAGGCAATTGAACTTGCCAAAAAAAATGGCGCGGTAATGGTTGATCTTAAGTTCATCGATTATCCCGGTGTATGGCAACATTTTACCATTCCCGTGAGTGAATTTGAAGAAGGGATTTTTGAGAACGGACTAGGATTTGACGGTTCGAGTATCCGTGGCTGGCAACCGATTCATGCCTCGGATATGTTGATTGTGCCCGATGCCTCCACCGCCGTAATGGATCCGATCATGGCTCATCCTACCATCAGCTTTATTTGCAACATCGTCGATCCGATCACCAAAGAATCTTATTCCCGTGATCCTCGCTTTATTGCTCAAAAAGCGGAAGCATTCCTCAAATCAACCGGTTTAGGTGACACCTGCTATTTTGGTCCCGAAGCGGAATTCTTCATCTTCGATGACGTGCGCTACACTCAAACCGCCAATGAAGCTTTCTACAGTGTCGATTCTGTCGAAGGGATCTGGAATAGTGGCCGCGAAGAAGGCCCCAACCTTGGTTACAAACCGCGTCATAAAGAAGGTTATTTTCCAACCCCTCCGACCGACAGTTTGCATGATCTTCGAACTGAGATCGTTTTGACCTTAGAAAAAATCGGAATCCGCATCGAAGCCCAGCATCATGAAGTGGCGACCGGTGGTCAATGCGAAATCGACATGCGATTCGACAGCCTCACCAAGATGGCCGACAAGTTGATGTGGTTTAAATATATCATCAAAAATGTTGCCTTAAAGCATGGCCGAACCGTGACCTTCATGCCGAAGCCACTGTTTGGTGACAACGGTTCCGGAATGCACTGCCATCAGAGCATCTGGAAAAATGAAACCAACCTATTTGCCGGTGATAAGTACGGTGGAATGTCCCAAATGGGAATCCATTACATCGGTGGAATTCTGAAACACGCCCCAGCCACCTGCGCCTTCACCAATCCGACCACCAATTCGTATCGCCGATTGGTTCCTGGTTACGAAGCCCCGGTAAACTTGGCCTACTCCAGCCGAAACCGAAGCGCCGCCGTCCGAATCCCAATGGTTTCCACCAACCCCAAGGCAAAGCGGATCGAGTTCCGTACCCCGGATCCTTCGTGCAACGCCTATCTCGCTTTTGCGTCGATGTTGATGGCGGGATTAGATGGAGTTGAAAAGAAGATGGATCCAGGCCAACCATTAGATAAGAATATCTACTCCCTCTCTCCTGAAGAACTGAAAGATATCCCAAGTGTCCCAGGTTCCCTCGAAGAGGCGATCAACAACCTCAAGAAAGACAACTCTTTCCTTAAGAAGGGGGATGTCTTCACGCAGGATGCGATCGATATGTGGATCGAGTACAAGACTGAGGCGGAAATCAATCCGATGAGACTAAGACCGGTCCCATACGAGTTTGCGCTGTATTACGACATCTAGACCAAACTCTGTTTTCCTTTAAAGGGGCCACACGGCCCCTTTTTTTTACTTCTTAATTTTTCCAAAAATTATGCTAAGACCTGCGGTATGGCGAAGGTCCTCACAGCTTACGAATGTCAACAGTGCGGTTATCAATCCTCCAAATGGTTGGGGAGGTGCACCGATTGTGGAAGTTGGAACTCCTTAGTTGAACAATCGATTGAGTCTCTCCCAAAATCTTTAAAACAGGGGGAGATCTTTTATAGTCTCTCTTCGGCACTTACTCCATTAGATCAAATCCAAGGAGGTAAGGGACCAGCGCGGATTTCCACTTCGCAGCAAGAATTAGATCGACTGCTTGGTGGTGGCATGGTTCCTGGTTCCGTCATCCTCTTGGGGGGAGATCCTGGGATCGGGAAATCGACCCTGGTGCTCCAACTTCTTGCGCAACTTGCTAAACAAGGAAAAAAAGTCGCTTATCTCTCTGGCGAAGAATCAGCCGAGCAGATTAAGCTGCGCGCGGACCGCCTCCAAGTTCAATCGTCCAATCTTTTTCTCATGACGGAAAATGACCTTTCCCGTGCCTTATCTAAAATTGAGGAGCTAAATCCTACTCTCCTCGTGGTTGATTCTATTCAAACTGTTTACCTTCCCGAACTTTCCTCCGCCCCCGGCAGTGTTACCCAAGTACGTGAGACGGCGGGGAAGCTCCTCTATCTCGCAAAATCCAAAGGGATCATTCTGATCCTCGTCGGCCACGTGACCAAAGAGGGGGCGATTGCGGGGCCAAAAATTCTTGAGCATTTAGTAGATACGGTCCTCTATTTTGAAGGGGATCGTGGGCAACCATTCCGCCTTCTGAGAACTTTTAAAAATCGATTCGGTTCCGTCTCAGAGCTTGCAGTCTATCAGATGGGTTCTGAGGGGCTTCGGGAGGTAGAGAATCCCTCTGAGTTATTCCTTTCCGAAAACCCTGAGCAGACTCCCGGTTCAGTCGTGGTCAGCAGTCTCAAAGGGACACGCCCTTTACTCGTTGAACTCCAAGCACTGGCTACCCCAAGCAACTTGGGGATGCCTCGGCGGGTCATCCTTGGGGTTGATGCGCAAAGAGTGGCACTCCTCATCGCGGTTTTAGAAAAGGTGGTTGGACTCCCGCTCCATGCCCAAGATATTTTTCTTAATGTGGTTGGAGGGCTTGATGTCGATGAACCTTCGGTCGATCTTGGTGTCATCCTTGCGATTGCCTCCAGTTTTCGTACGAAACCTTTAAACCAAAGATTTTTGGTTTTAGGAGAAGTCGGACTTAATGGTGAGGTGCGAGGGGTTGCTGGATCGATGTTGCGATTACAAGAAGGGCATCGGCTCGGTTTTCGTTATGCGATCGTCCCTAAAAAAGGGGTCGAAGAGAAGATTCCCAAAGGGATGGAGATAGTTCGGGTCGGTCGGGTGGAAGATGCATTAGAGTTCGCCTTTCGATGATCCACAAGTAAAAACAGTTCTGCTTTCAATGGCAAAAGAGTACTATCGTTTTATGAATTTTGGGGATCTGAAGAAAAGGATCAGTGGATTTACCCGAATGGTTGGGGAGCGGATTCAGCATTTTTCCCAAAAAACTTTGAAAAAAGCGACCGAGGCCGCCAAGTCCTCCAATGTAAATATTGCCCAAGAAAGTTCCTTTAAACAGCCCCCCGAACATCTTCGACAAAGAAAGCGGGGAACGGTAAGTGAACAAGAAATAAAGACTTTTTTAGAAGATTATCTCGAAAAGCCTCCCCCACCCGAAAAAGATCCTCATTCAGAAAAACCTGTTTAACCTCTTGCCAATCTCACAAACCTTTTGATACAAGGCCGCTCTCTCAATAGAGGAGTAGATTCTTCTAAGAATCGTTTTCGCGCTTCTTTGGCTCGATAAAATAAGCTAATGTCATTAAAATTGATCAATTTAGGATGGTGAAAATATGAAAGATGGAATTCATCCCCAAGTAAAACCAATTAAGATCCACTGTGGTTGTGGTAATGTGATCGATACTATTTCAACCCTTGAGAATATGACGGTTGAAATCTGCAGTGCTTGTCACCCTTTCTTTACCGGTAAACAAAAATTGATGGATACTGCACGCCGTGTCGATCGGTTTAAGAAAAAGTATCAACAATTTCAGAAAAACGCATAATCGTTTGAAAATTTTAGTGGTTCATTAAAAAATTCGACCCATCCTGATGTTTCGTCAGGGTGGGTTTTTTGTGCATGTTTCAAGAATTAACCAAAGTCATCCCCCGCTTTCATGAGTTGGGTGAAAAATTAAATGATCCGAATGTGATGGCGGACAGTAAGCGGTATCAGGAGCTTGCACGAGAACACGCCAATCTTCGCCCCATCGTTGAAACTTTCCAGAAATATCAAAAAACCAAAAAACAACTCGAAGAAAACCGGCAGCTGTTGGAGGAGGGGGATGAAGAGCTGAGGCAAATGGCGAAAGAGGAGATTCCTCATCTTGAAAAAGAATCTATTGTGCTAGAAGAAGAACTCAAGGTCCTACTTCTCCCCAAAGATCCCAATGACGATAAAAATATTTTTCTCGAGATCCGTGCCGGTACCGGCGGGGATGAGGCGGCGCTGTTTGTAGCGGATCTTTTTCGAATGTATTCCCGTTACGCGGAGACAATGGGGTGGCGGGTGGAGATCATCGACAGTAGTTCTACCGGGATAGGGGGATTTAAAGAAATGATCGCCCAGATTTCTGGAGAAAAGGTCTACAGCCATCTTAAGTATGAAGGGGGGGTGCATCGGGTCCAAAGAGTCCCCAAAACGGAGGCTCAAGGGAGAATTCATACCTCCACCATCACGATTGCGGTGTTACCGGAAGCGGAAGATGTCGAAGTCCAGATTCAGGATAAAGATCTGAAGATCGAGGTGATGCGGGCAAGCGGACCGGGGGGACAGAGTGTCAATACCACCGATTCTGCCGTCCGAATCACGCACCTTCCGTCCGGCCAAGTGGTGAGCTGCCGTGACGAAAAAAGCCAGCATAAAAATCGGGCTAAGGCGATGAAAATCCTCAAGGCCCGACTGTTAGAGGCGGAGCGGGAGAAGCAGGATGCGGCGATCAGTTCGCAACGTAAAAGTATGGTTGGTTCTGGCGATCGAAGTGAAAAGATCCGCACCTATAATTTTCCACAAAATCGTCTCACCGATCATCGCATCGGTCTTACCGTCCACAATCTCGACATGGTGATGGAGGGGGCATTAGATCCGATCTTCGGTGCGCTTCGAGCTCACTATCAAGCGGAAGCGCTCAAGGGGAGCTCTGACTAATTCAAGAGAAATGGGTTGTCTTCGGCCCAAAATTCTTATACCCCCATCCTTCACTTCACTTTCAAGGAGTTACCCATGGCCGTTCCTGGTCATCAAGCGATTGCTATCGGCATGTATCTCATCAAACAGCGGATTTTGCGGAGAAAACGTTATCCGCTCAACCTCATGCTCGAACCGTTGTTTCGTTGCAACCTTGCCTGTCCCGGTTGTGGGAAGATTCAATTTCCGGAAGAGATTTTAAAAAAGAATTTGAGTGTAGAACAGGCACTCCAAGCGGCCAAAGAATGCGGAGCGCCGATGGTGACCATCCCTGGTGGTGAACCGCTCATTCATCCCGAGATCGATAAGATCGTTGACGGCCTCATTAAGCAGAAAAAATATATTATTGTTTGCACCAACGCCCTACTACTCGAGCGAAATCTTCACAAATTCCAACCGAACAAACGATTAACCTTTAGCATCCACATGGATGGATACGGCGAACATCATGACCATTGTGTCGATCGCGAGGGGACCTATGATATCGCCGTTCGCGCCATTAAGGCAGCGATTGCGAAGGGATTCCGGATCATCACCAACACCACGGTATTTCAAGGTCACACGATCGAGAACTTGGTAAAACTGTTTGATCACATGATGGAGTTAGGGGTGGAAGGGCTCACGATTTCCCCCGGTTTCAGCTATGAAAAGGCCCCTGACCAAGATCATTTTCTCTCTCCCAAGCGAACCCGCGTCTTCTTCCAAGATCTTTTAGATTATAAAAGGAAGCACAACAAAAAGTGGGATTTTAACAACAGCCCTTTCTTTATGGAATTCCTCGAAGGGAAACGCGACTACGAATGCACCCCTTGGGGAATGCCGACCTATAATATCTTTGGGTGGCAGAAACCTTGTTATCTTCTCACGGGCGAAGGATACGCCAAGACCTATCAGGAATATATGGAAGCGACTGAGTTCGAAAAGTATGGAACTCAGAGTGGCAATCCTAAATGCGGCAATTGCATGACCCATTGTGGATACGAGCCGACGGCGGTTTCGGATGGAATGTCAAGTTTGAAGAAGATGATGCAGATTGCAAAGGCGGCTGGGTGATTTAAATTTCAAACTCTCTCAAGTCTTCTGCCAATTCTGTTGCGGAAAAAACCTCTCCCGCCTCTTTTAATAAAATATCTCCCGATTGGTAACGCTGACTCACATGGGTGAGAATTAATCTTTGCGCACCGGCTGATTTGGCGGCTTGGGCGGCGTCGGTGGCGGTTGAGTGGCCCCAGTGGTGTGCCTCTTTTTTTAATTCCTCGGCAAACGTTGCTTCGTGTAACAACACGTCGACCCCTTGTGCAAGAATTTCGACATTTCGGGATGGTTTAGTATCGAGACAGTGGGCAAAACTTTTTCCTGGTTTAGGAGGGCCGACAATTTCGTTGGGAGATATGGTCTTACCATCCGGAAGAGTAATTGATTCTCCATTCACTAATTTGGCGCGAAGCGGGCCGAAGGGGATTCCTAATCGATCGGCTTTTTCTGAATCGAATGTTCCTGGCTTCGGTTTTTCTTTAAAAACATACCCCCAACATTCGATGACATGGTTGAGTGGAGCGGTCTCGACTCGATAGGTTTCTGTTTCCAAAATCACTCCCGATGCCGAGATTTCCTTCACTTCCAACGGAAAATTGACCCACAATACCTTGGTCGATTTCAACACTTCCAAATATTGGAACAAGCCTGGAGGACCGAAGAGTTTCAAAGGATGTGGAAAATCATTAAGGCTCAAAGTGCCGAGTAATCCAGGCAATCCATTCAAGTGATCCCCATGCATGTGACTGAGAAAAATCGCGGAGAGTTTTCCCCAACGGAGTGGTGAGCGCATGAATTGGACCTGTGCCCCTTCACCGCAATCGAAGAGAAAAAGTTCCCCTTCATACTCTAAGACAGAGGCGGAAGTGAGGCGTTGGATGGTGGGGCGACCGGCGCCGGTTCCTAATGTAATGAGACGCATAGGGGATTAGAATACAGAAGTCGGAAGACAGAATACAGAAAATTGAATGCAGAAGTCAGGAGACAGCATTTTAGTATTTGTTATTTGCTTTTTGATAATAATGCATTGCTTCGGTCAAAAATCTTCGTAAATATTCCACTCGCACTAAAAAAGGGGGATGTCCCCCAGAAGGGCGTAATCCTTTTTGGTGTGCTCTCCTCATCACTTCAATAGAATGATGAGGATTAAACCCAGCTTTGGCCATCATAATTAATCCCAGTCGGTCTGACTCGGCCTCAATTCTTTCAGCTGGAGAGAGATATCGCGATAAGCCAAGGATCGGTGGGACTTCAATTTTGTCCGAGGGTCTAGCACGAGCGGCTAATAAACAATGTCCCATTTCATGTCCGAGAATCGCGGCCAGGTCATCCTGGCTGGATTCGCGGATAATTCCCCATTTTTTGTGCCACATCCCTTCAAGAATTCCGATGTAACAGGTATTTTTTTCTAAGACAGCTTGGGCATTGGTGGAGCCATGATAGTAAAGGTCGGCTTGAAATTTGAGAGAGGAGTTGGCTTGAGGAGCCATTTGCTTCAGAACATGATGGATTCGTTGCGCGGTAGGATTCTTGTTGTCAGCCTTCCTAATCCAATATCTCTGGTAGAGTTCTTTGAAGGTCGCTCTCAAGTCGAAGGATAACGTCTGCAAAATCATATTTCTATTTTCGGCAAAAATTTAAAGAAGTTGCGTCAAAAAAATGAATGAGGGCTAAGCTAAGAAACGCAAAAACAAAGTTGCCAGCCCCAAAAATGAAAAGAATCCGCAACAGTCTGTAAAAGTCGTCACGATGACGCTCGAAGCGAGGGCAGGGTCGACATGAATCCATTTTAGAAAAAGAGGAATGAGTGTCCCCGTTGCTGCGGCAACGATCATGTTGCTAATCATCGCCAGGCCAATGACCACCCCCAGCATGGGAGAACGGTCCCACCAATAGGCAAGAACGCCGGTTAAGACGCCGAGTATCAACCCGTTGAATAGTCCACTCAGCAATTCTTTGATGAATACTTTTTTGGAGCCTTCTAGCTTTAACTCTCCCAGGGCAAGTCCGCGGGTGATGACAGTGAGCGATTGAGTGCCTGCATTCCCCCCCATCCCGGCAACAATCGGCATGTAGACCGCAAGTGCCACCACCTTTTGAATGGTGTTTTCAAATAGCCCAACCACCGCTGCGGCTAAAAAGGCGGTTGCTAGGTTAATGGTTAGCCAAGGAAGTCTTAGTTTGACCGAACGGCCAGCGGAATCATCCACATGTTCCTCTTTATCCACACCAGCCAAACGGTAGATATCTTCACTCGCCTCTTCCTGCATGACGTCCATGATGTCATCGACCAAGATTCTTCCAATCAGATGATTTTGAGAATCAACGACCGGGAGGCTGATAAAATCGTATTTTCGAAACAGCTCGGCCACTTTTTCTTGATCCATTTCGACAGGAGCAGAGATGACGTTTTTTTCCATCACGTCGCTCACCTTTTTTTCGGCAAGCTCTAAGATGAGGCTACGTAGTGGAATAATCCCCAGCAAAATATTTTCTGGATTCACCACGTAGACGTTGATGATGTCTCCCACCTTATTGAATTTTTCTCTTACTAGTCGAACCGTTTCCCCCATCGTCATTTCTGGGGGGATAGAAACCAACTCAGTCTGCATCAATCCGCCTGCGGTATCCGGCGGGTAGGTCAAAAGTTGACGCATCGTCTCTGACTCTTCTTTCGGCATCGCGTCTAAAATTTCTGCTGCTTCTTTTTTCGGAAGGTCTTCTAGAATATCCGCGGCGTCATCGCTCTCCATCTCGTCGATGATTTTGGGAAGTTTTTCTTCAGAAATCGCGTCAAGCACTTCAGGCTGATGATGTTCCTCAATCAATGAAAGGACTTCGGCCGCAAGCTTATTGTCGAGCAGCTCCATCAACCGTGCCTTTTCCTCATCTCCGACCCGTTCTACCAAGTCGGCGATATCGGCAGGATGCAGTTCCCCTAAAAGTTGACGCAGCTCTTCATCGTTAGATTTCTTGATGAAATCGACGAACTCTGAAAAATCTTTTTCGATCAATTGTAGAAAGAATGAACGGGGGAACATCAGGGTGGGGAAGACCAGTGACTAGGGACCAGTGACCAAGGACTGAAGAATAAGATCTTTTTGTCACTGGTCACTGGTCACTGGTCACGTGTCTATTTCTTGAGTCTTACTCGAATACTATTCGCATGCGCCTGAAGCCCTTCGAGTTCGGCCAAGCGGATGATAGTGTCGGCATGCTTTTGTAGCCCTTTGGCGTCGAAGCTAATCACGCTATTGATTTTTAGAAAATCATGAACTCCCAACGGAGAGCTAAATCGGGCAGATCCCGAAGTAGGGAGGACGTGACTGGGACCGGCAATGTAATCACCACATGCTTCGGGGGTATTGTATCCCAAAAATACAGCGCCGGCGTTTTTAATGTGAGGAAGGGTCGATTTGAAATCTTTAATTGCCAACTGAAGATGCTCTGGGGCGATCTCGTTGGCTAGGTCCGCTGCCTCTTGGATATTTTTGGCAACGATAATGAATGCCTTGGACTTAATCGACGCCTCAGCGATCTTGCGTCGGGTTAAAAATCGAAGTTGTTTGCGAATTTCCCCTTCGACTCGGTGGGCATAGTTGGCGTTGAAGGTGATCAGAATGGAGGAAGCATTTTCATCGTGCTCGGCCTGACTTAACAGATCAGCGGCGACCCAGGAGGGCTCCGCATTTTCATCCGCGATGATTAATATTTCTGACGGCCCGGCCACCATGTCAACATCGACCAATCCGTAGACTTTTCGTTTGGCAGTCGCGACGTAGGCGTTTCCCGGCCCCACAATTTTATCGACGCGTTTGATGACCCCCGTACCATAAGCCATCGCTCCAACGGCTTGGGCCCCCCCCACCTTAAAAATCATATCCACCCCAGCCAAGTCGGCGGCTACTAAAACAGCGGGGGCACATTCTCCATTCACAAACGGGGTTGTCATGACAATGTCTGGCACCCCTGCCACCTTGGCGGGAATCGCGTTCATCAGCACGGTACTCGGATAGGCTGCCTTTCCTCCAGGGACATAAATACCGACCCTGGCCAATGGCATCACTCGTTGAACCACGGAGATTCCATCGTCATTCAACTCAAACCCGGCAACTTTTTGTTTTTCGTGAAAAGCGCGAATCCGTTTAGCAGCAAACTCTAATGCCTGCAGATCTTCTGTAGAGACTTCTTTATAGGCCTTTTTAATTTCTATCTTGGTGACCGTAAATTTGACGGGATCAACATCGAAATGATCGAACTTGTCGGAATATTTTTGAACCGCTTTATCTCCGCGTAGGCGAACCTCTTCCAAAATCGAATCGACCTCACGCTCGACCTCTTGAGTGAGGGTCTCACCGCGCTTGAGGATCTTTTCGAATTCGTACCTAAAATTTCTATCGGAGGAACGGAGTGTTTTCATAGTTTCGAACATCGAACATCGAATTTCGAACATCGAAAAAAGGCAAGGTTCCCTTTCATCTCATGAAAGAAAACGATGTTCGATGGTCGACATTCGATGTTCGAATCTCAGTACTTTACCCTGACTCGCTTGATTTTTGCACCCAATTTTCTGAACTTTTTTTCGATTTTCTCGTAGCCACGATCGATGTGGTAGACGCGGGAGATCTCGGTAATCCCTTCCGCCGCGAGGCCGGCGATCACTAGCGAGGCGCTGGCTCTTAAGTCCGTGGCCATGATCGGAGCACCGGAAAGCCCTTTAACTCCGCGAATCATGGCGGAATTCCCTTCCAATTTTACTTCGGCCCCCATCCTCACTAGTTCCCCCACATGCATGAAACGGTTTTCGAAGATGTTTTCTCTAATGACGCTACTCCCCTCCGCGACCGTCATCAGGGCCATGAACTGAGCCTGCAGATCGGTGGCAAAGCCAGGATAGGTGGTGGTGGAGATGTCGACTGATTGAACCTTTTTGGGGGCGGTAATCAGGATCCCTTCCTTACTGATTTCCACTTTTGCCCCTGTCTCTTGTAATTTTGTGAGGAGCGCCTCGACAAACTCAGGTTTGATTCCTTGAACTAATAGTTTTCCCCCCGGCAAGCAGCCTGCGATTAGGAAAGTCCCTGCCTCAATCCGGTCGGGCATGACTTGATAAGACCCGCCAGATAATTTTTCTACTCCTTCAATCGTAATCGTGGAAGTTCCCGCGCCGGAAATCTTTGCTCCCAATCGAATGAGCCACTGAGCTAGGTCAATCACCTCCGGTTCCATCGCCGCATTTTCCAACACGGTAGTTCCTTCAGCCAAAGTAGCGGCCATCATCAGGTTTTCCGTCCCCGTCACGGTGACCGTGTCGAAGTGAATCGTTGCTCCTTGCAATTTTTTAGCTTCTGCCTCGACATAACCATGCTCGACTTTGATCTTCGCCCCCATCGCCTCTAAACCTTTCAGGTGAAGATTGATCGGTCGAGCTCCAATCGCGCAACCACCAGGGAGGCTGACTTTGGCCTTTCCCAATCTGGCAACCAGTGGCCCCAATACCAACACCGAAGCACGCATGGTTCTCACTAAATCGTAGGGTGCGATGTGCCGGTGAATTCCATTCGAAGTCAGTTTTGCTTTATTTCCCCTAAGCTGGACTTTGAGGCCGAGTTCTTTCAGCAATTTGGTCATCGTCTGAATATCAGCAAGCCGGGGGAGGTTACGGATTTCGCTCTTTCCTTCCGTGAGTAAAGTGGCGGCGAGGATCGGCAGTGCGGCGTTTTTCGAACCGGAGACTTTGATCTTTCCGCGGAGGGGATAGCCTCCTTTGATGACGATTTTGTCCATAGGATTGTGGAAATATATGTAGGGGCGAAACCTTGTGTTCGCCCGTATCCCCGAATTTCGCGGCGACGGGCGAACACAAAGTTTCGCCCTTACGAGTTCAGAAATGATAATTTTTGGAGGGGAATCTTTTGCCTTAATTAAAGGGTGTTGTCTAGCCTAAGAACGATGCTCAAGGCGCAAAATTCGTGGACGTTGGGAAAGATCAGGTAGAATTTTGGGGAGAAGTGAGGGGGCCAGCTTTTCCACAAGTGAGAGAAGTGAATCTCCTTGATCCATTCCAATTTCCAAAAGGGCCATCCCCCCCTTGGTCAACCGAGAAGGAAGCTGCGGCAAGACCCACTCAAACGCCTCGATTCCTCGCGCATTTTTCTCGGTGCCTGGCACCAATGCTCCGCGGGGTTCGAAGTCACGAACCTCCGGTTCCAACGTGTTCCATTCCGCTGCAGCAACATACGGAAGGTTGGCGGTGATTAGATCGAATGGGCCTGTTAATTCCTTGGGCCACGATTTTTCCAAATCATGTTCGATCCATTCCACTCGTTCCTCCACACCTATTTTTTTTGCATTATCACGAGCCACATCCAGCGCTCGCGGGCTCACATCCACCCCAATCCCTCGTGCGGTGGGGATATTTTTTAATAAGGAAATGAGGATGCAACCCGATCCGGTGGCGAGGTCGAGGAGGTACGGGGGTTTTGTAGTCGTCCCATCTCTTGTAGGGGCGGGTGAAAAAATTTCCCGTGGGGAATTTTTTTCACCCGCCCCTACGGATTCACAAACATCCACCAAATGTTCGATCCCCTTCTCCACCAACTCTTCGGTTTCCGGCCGAGGGATCAAAACCTCCGGCGAGACCTGAAAATTTAACGAATAAAATTCCTTCTCCCCCAAGATGTAGGCGAGCGGCTCACGATTTGCCCGACGTTGAACCAATGGGCGGATGGTATTGAGCTCCGTTTCCAAAAGAGGACGGTCGAACTGTACATAGAGAGAGACGCGACTCAGTCCCAAGCCATTTCCCAATAGCAGTTCGGCATCGAGACGTGGTGATTCCACCCCTTTTTTTTCGAGATAAGAGGTGGTGGCGTTGAGGATTTCTTGGATAGTTGGGGGCATAGATTTTTGGAGAGGAGTTCTGTGTAATTGTTAAATACCTCGATACACCTCTTTACGATGTCCAATCTTGATGACAATCACCACCAAAAGATCCTTTTTCACTTCGTAGACAATCCGGTAATCCCCCAAGCGGATGCGATAAAGCGATTCGGCCCCTTTCAGTTTTTTGATTTTTAATAATTCTGAATAGGGATTGGAGGAAAGAAACTGCATAGCATCGATCACTTTCTCCTGAGTTTTGCTTGGGAGGTGATCAAATTCTCTTTTGGCGCTTTTGGTGAATTCTATTCGGTAAGAAACAGTCATAGAGGTGAAGGATTTTTTCGATCAGCCATAATCTTTTCTAAAGGGATCGTCTCTTCAGAACGGCGCTGATGATACGCCTCTAGATCAATTTCATCCTCAATCTGTTCAACTAAAGCCTGCTCGACCAAGTGTCGTAGTTTAAGGCCGCGGCGTTTGCAAAACTCCACCGCCGCCTTTTTGACTTGGGCATCGATGATGGTGGAAAGGGTGGTGTCTTGACTCATTTTAAACAAATAAATGAAAAAACATGAAAAATCAATAAAAATACTGTTAGAAAAGTAAAATTACTTAACTAATTATTATTATTATAAATTTTAAAAGTCCACTTGCCCTATTACCCCTAACTCTCTTCTCCGTCACCCAATTTCCTTTCCCCTAAGTTTCTGTTCAGCCGCCACTCTTCTGTCCTAACCAATATTAATTAAGTGCAGTTAAATGTACTTAATTAATGACATATTTTCATTTATCATAACAATGAGATGACCGGACCTAGTGTCAAAATCAATGTAGGCTCTTCTACAGTCACGCTTCCACCTCCACCCGAGCGGGAAGATCAACTACCCAAGGTACCGCAGAAGAGTGGTGAACCTACCCCTTTACCCTCTGTTGAGCAATTTCACGAGCTGACTGCTCCAGATTCGAGCCTCAAAGAGATTCTCTCAGATCTGAATCCGCAAGGGTATCTCAAGCACGAAAGCACCGGTAGTGAAGAGGCATTGCCTGGAGGTGTTCCCGAAGAGGATCAATTAATCGAAAATGCAAAGGGATTAATTAAAAAAAAACTGGATCAAACGGGGACACTAAAAAATCTCGATCTCGCTAATGCCAGAGATCGAGGCAAGCTCTATCTCTTTCTTAATGCCGAAACGGAATTTCCCCTTCTTCCCATTCATGAACAAAAAAGATTTCTCACTGAAATCAACGAAACCCTCACAGAAAGAACAGTCAACGGTGAAATTAACCGAGAACTTCTCCAAATACGACAAGGGTGGGACAAATCAAGACGAACGGCGCATGTCATTATTTTGGAAGCTAGAAAACGTTGGGAAAGAAATTTGGGGTCGGCTGCTAGATTGTTTCGAAGCGCCATCGATCAAAATCCAAGAAATCTTGAACCCTATACTGAAACAGCCAAGGCGTATCAGCAGTTAGCGAGTCGACAGAAAGATCCAGTTCTCAAAGAAAAACTTTTGCAGGAGGCACTAGGGTATGTCTTGGTTGTCACCAATAAAACAGCAGGACAAGATCACCATGCTGTTGAATTAAAAAACACGATTCAAAAAGCACTCGGCAAGTCTCAGCGATTTGAAAAAACAGAATCTGTCTACAAAGTACCGACCCCACAACACCAAGAATTATGGAATCTTTTAAAACCGCCCCGGGGAATTGGTCCCGATAAAATTATCGATTATGCCTTTGCAAACCTCGGCAAATCGCATGCCGCTTTAGAACAGGTATTTGGCGAGCTCCCTTTTCGAGCCGATGGAAGCATGAAGCCAGGTTTAGAAAATAAAGTTCTCCCTTGGGTTTATCGAATTCTCAAGAAAACGGTTACCACTCTCGATCTCAAAACAATCTCCTTTAAAGAGCTAGCTGTTCTCTATTTTCGTGATCAGGCAAGACAGGTTCGAACCGAGGGGGTGAAACCGAGCCATGAGTATGCATTCCTGGAGGATACTGCCAAAACCAAAGAAGGTTTTAAGCAGGCGGCAGAAGGTTTTGAGAATGTTTTTGCATTAAGCGGAAAACTTCGTGATGCCTCTCGAGCAGCTGAAGCATTTTACGCTGCAGCTGGTTTGGCAAAAAAAGAAGGTAACCAGGGGGAGGCAAAGGAATTACTGCTTCGCGGAGTGAATGTTTTAAAGCAGACGGAGCAGCTTCCAAAACATGAGCGATTTTCTAATAGCGCCAAGGCAGTTGTGTTCGCAGCCGATGGATTGAGAACAGCCGGGAAATACGAAGAAGCAGTGCGATTTTACGATCGGGCGGTGAGGTTGGGGGAAAATTCCTCTTACGTTTTAGAAAAACTCGAATTTTCAAAAAAGCAGCTTCAGGCGAAAAACAAAGTCGAAGAAAGTTTTTCAACGCGTTTAAAATTCCTCGAAGAAAAAGCAGCTCAGAATAAAATTACGCCAAAAGAATCTCAAGAACTTGAAACGCTTCGTCATGGCGAACAGCTGCTCAAAAGAATCAATACCGTTCGATTGCCAGGTCCTCCGGACGCTACCGAACTTCCTTTAATTGGCAAGATTCGCGCCCAAGTCACAAGTGCACTTCGAATACCGATCAATGCTCAGCAAATCCAAAAAGCTGAAGAATCGGTCGCTTGGATAGAGGAGGCAAGCCGCACCGTTCATCAGGTCGATGGTGTCCGTCGCGGTATACTCAATGAGTTGGCCTCTTCGGCTCCTTACTTAGTCGATTATATTTTAAGAACCGGGGATTGGTCGGTGTTGCGTGTCGAGTATTCCCGTGAAGATCGATTGCCCGAAGATTTTAATTACGAAGTTTTGAATCAACTCCCCTTTGTTAAACACCACAAAGAGCTCCAAAAGAAAAAACCTGCGGAGGCAAAAAAGATTGCCAACGCCTTTGCCTCCTTTCAGCGACCCACTCTTTTGACGGGTAAAATAGAAACTCTCGCTGATCTCGAACAGGAGATCATCAATATCAAATCGAATGCGTTTCAGGTTGATGCCAAAGGGGTTGAAGAAGTTCACCCTGCTTTGGTCGATTTAAATGTTGGATCCAACGAGATTGACCAGTCCGATAACATTAGCAGTTTTTTAAATGAAGGACTCAAAACCAGCGGGCAAAAATTAAACCAGCTCGCTTCGGCGCAAGATCTCTTAAATACATTCAAGGGGGCCAGAGAAGATTTAGCTTTTCTCCGAGCTGAAAAACAAAAGGCATTGCAGGCCAACAATCCAAAGTTAGCAGAGGATCTCGAAGCAGAAATTCAGGAAAGAATTAAATCGATCCAAGAGGTGGTCAAAAAAGGGAATGGGATTTTAGAGACGCTTCATCAAAACTTTTCCAAAGACTACCAGCGATATGTTTCCCATCTGAAAAAGATTGAGGTGCTTGAATTTGAAATTCCTTACCGAAGAGAGTGGGATGAAGCGAAGGGGACCTTTGATTCAATCAAAAAAAATCTTGAAAAAAAGGAGGCTGATCCCCTCAATGCGCTGGAGGCACTGGAAGGACACCTCAAAAAAGTTGCTAACATCCAGGCCACCGTGCTCAAAAGTTTTACGTTCACCCGTGCCGCTTTGGCGCAAGGGTGGCGGCCACTTACTCACCTTGGTCTGGTGGAAAGTAAAGATTGGGCCGAAGAGCCAGGCAAGCTGACAGAGCTTTTACGCAATATTGATCTTCATGACCCGCACGAGGTCAATTCCTATCTCAAAAAGGTCGACCAGTATTTGCGCAAGACTGATGAAAAGTCATTTCAAGATCTTCCCACCAAAGCAAAAGAAGGGATTTCCGGACAACTCAAAATGTGGCGAGAGGCCAAAAAGACCTTTGAAGAGCGTGGAGAGTCGACGGTCGAAGTCAATGAGTTGATCGAGAAGTATGAAAAGGCAGAGCAGACGCTGGCAAAAGGAAATGTTGGTCGAGCACTCGCTCTTTTCAAATTAGCTTCCGACAGTAAGCGACAAAGTTCCATTCTTTCGGAGTATCAGCGTTCCAACAAAAAAGCGTTTTGGAAGGAGCTGGCTTTGGAGGTGGGGATTATTGCCGCCTCCTCTTTGCTAGCTAGTGTTACCTTGGGGGCATTAGCCCCTGGCTCGGTGGCTGCCACCGGTGCTAGCGTGGCGCGTATTGGGCTGCGTGCTCGAACATTCCTGGCTCAAGGAACATTATTTTACGGCTTCGATAAAGAACTTCGTGCGCTTCTTCATTTTGGACTCGATGTTGGAAGAGATCCCTTTAAAGATAAACATGGAAAAGAGATGAATCTTGGAGACGTGGGAGTCGACTATGCCACCAATCTGGGGATGCTGTATGCGCTAGATAAAGTTCTCAAAGG
>JBGTGJ010000213.1:0-2110 GCA_041746775.1 bacterium | reverse complement strand
ACTGATCTCAAAAATCTACTTTATTAAATCGATGTTCGATGTTCGAAATTCGATGTTCGATTCGGTAAAGATAACAAGAGGTTGGGGTGCATATCTAGAGGAGTTTGAGGAGTCAATGCATTTTCCTAAGAACTCTTCATAAAATGCGAAAATATCTGACTCGCTCCTTCATACGCGCTCATCTCCCCCTGAAGAACTTTATCTTGAATCTCCTGCAAGGGAGAAGAGGTAGGAATTTTTTTCAAAACCCATTCTTTAAATTTTTCTTGGAGGATCTCTTCAAGTTCCGCTTCATATAAAGTGCGAATCTTGTCTGAATGACGAGGAGAGGATTTTAAATACTGAGAATGTTTTTCAAGAGTCTGGACTAGTTCAGGTATTCCCACATTATGAACTGCTTGAATTTTTAAAACCGGAACCTTCCACCCATGATTTGGCCCCATCTCAATCATCGACTGTAACTCATGCACGATCTTGTCGGCCCCTTCTCGATCGGATTTATTGACAACGAATAGGTCTGCCACTTCGAGCAACCCTGCCTTCATCGTTTGGATGGTATCACCCGACTCGGGAGTAAGAACCACCACGGTGGAATGAGCAATCTCCATAATATCTAGCTCGGTCTGCCCTACTCCCACCGTCTCGATCAGTACCCAATCCATCCCAAACGCATCCATCAATCGAACCACATCTCGTGTCGCTCGCGAAACACCACCATGCGCCCCACGACTTCCCAAGCTGCGAATAAAGACCCCTTCATCGGACGCGTGGTCTTGCATTCGAATCCGATCCCCGAGTAGCGCTCCTCCCGAAAAAGGGGAACTTGGATCGATCGCCACCACACCAACCGATTTTTTGGCTTTGCGTGCTTCGGCGATGAGACGATTAACGAGCGTTGACTTTCCTGCACCTGGAGGACCGGTGATGCCGATGTAGTAAGCCTTCCCCAAATGCGGATGGATCTCACTCATGATTTGAGGAAGTTTTTCGCTTTGATTTTCCACCAGGGTAATCAGGCGGGATAAGGCGATGCGGTCACCTTTGAGAAATTTTTTGAGGAGGTCGGTCACGGGTGGGGAGTAGCAAAGAGGTTTAATTGGGGCAATGAAAAATCTAATGAGTTATAGTCCTGCGCCCCACCGAATGGAACGAGCTAAAAGCATTTTTATAAGTGCTTGGTGGGGAATATCTTGCTCGCTAGAGGGGCTATTGTTCCAACTAAAAGGTCCACCGAACCCCAAAACCCAATTCGAGCCCGTGAACTAGATCACGTTCGTCACCAAAATTAGTAGCGCCACGATATTTAATTTCGGTGAATAAGGTTGTTTTTTTCCAGAGATGCATGTCGTTACCCGGTCCTGCGGAGTAGGTAAGAAAACCTCTAATGTCATTATCCTCATCATTAAGAAAAAAGGCCCCGCCCCCTCCAAAAGTAGCCGAAAGGTAGGGAGAAAATTTACTGTCAGAAAAGTTCACTTTTGGGTTTATTTCCGCGACATATGCTAGAAACCAAAAGGTCCAAAGATCAAGATTCAAAGTAAAATATGGATTAAACTTGTAGCCGATTAGGAAATCCAATTTACCTGGTGCTCCGATAACGTCCGGAGAAAGAGCAATGAGGCCACCTATCTCTGCGCCTAGTTGGAACCCTTGTTTTTTATAGTCCAGAGTATCGGCTGAGGAAATCGATTGCGAATGAAGCAGAGAGCTAGAAAATAAAATTAAGCCCCCGATTAAGGTGAGAAGATAGGATTTGATTCGTTTGTTAGAAAATAGTTTCATGAGAGTTTTTTCTTTCTGGTTTAGGTCACAGTTTCTTTAGGTTCTTGAACGATCTTTTACAGTAAGGTTTATATCCAATCCCCTTTCGATGTGCTTTTTCTCGTAAGATTTGGATAGTTTCTTCGGGTAGCGCAATCGAAGTTGGTTTTGTTTTCTTAGCGATTTTTATCCAAAGACCCGCACTTTTTTATTTCTGCAAATCGGCCCCTAAATCTTTCTTTTCAAATTCCTTCAAACTTTTTAGTAGTTTCTGTTTTTATATATTTCTACCTCCTTACTTTGCTGTCTACGGCAGCTAATGATTCTTAACTTTTCTTCGCGAATTGTG
>JBGTGJ010000212.1:0-4379 GCA_041746775.1 bacterium | reverse complement strand
GATGTTTCATTATTTGGTAGATGCTCGGGGCCGGGCTGGTGAAACTTTATTTTTGACAAAATAAAGTTTCACCAGCCCCTACGGTTTAATGATGTTTATAAAATGTTTGTTAATTACTTGATGAATCGTTTCAACATCCTTCGTTGCATCAATGATCACAAATCTTTTCGATTCCTGTTTCGCCATCTCCAAATATCCCTTTCGCACCCGTTCATGAAATTCCACCGCCTCCGCTTCCAACCGCCCCTCATGACTATTTTCCTGAGCCAGCCGTTTGCGTGCCCTCGATAGTCCAACGTCGACCGGGATATCCAGCAAGAATGTCAGGTTTGGTTTCACCCCTTGAGTCGCAATCTCATTCAACTGTTCAATCAATTTCAAATCCAGCTTTCTTCCAAATCCTTGATAGGCAACAGTTGCATCGGTGAAGCGATCACACAGCACCATTTTCCCCGCATTCAGAGCTGGCCGAATCACCCCTTCAACATGCTGTGCACGATCGGCGGCGTAGAGCATTAGTTCCGCAGTGGGAGAGAGTGTGTGGTTTTTCTGATGGAGCAAAATCTGACGGATCTCTTTTCCAATCTCGGTTCCACCTGGTTCGCGAGTGAGGAGATGTGAGATGTTTTTTTGCGAGAGAAGTTCGGAAAGTTTTTTGATCTGCGTCGACTTGCCGCTGCCTTCTCCTCCTTCAAATGTGATGAATAAAGGCATTCGTTAGGTTTCTAATGCCAAGGTGGGGGTGTCAAGCTTCAATTAATACCCATAAAGGAAGGCGAGACTTAGAGCTAAAGTATTTTGGGAATTGATCTTACTTGTATCGGTGACAAAGACCTGTTTGTTGGAGCGGTCATGACGAAATTCTGGGCGAATAAGTAGCCAATCCCATGGTTTAATCACCGCGGTGACCGTGGTTTCCCCCAAAGTCTGTGGGGTGCCTGATCGGGCCCCTTGTGGGTCGTGAAAGACTTCGCCACGCCAGGCAATCCCAAATCTTTTAACAAATTGTAAGGTAGCATTCAGTGAGAAGGCGTGCCAATCGACGGCACCTGTTTTTCCCCCTGCGGTTTCGTGGGCGTAGGTATAATCAGCCGTAATAGTGAGTCGGTCATATTCATGTTTCTTAGCGGTGGCGTCCCTATATTTAAAAGTGGTGTAGGTATCGAAAAATCCGCGTAGCCTTTCCCCTTCTTTTCCGACGGTCCCCGTTGCAGCAGTAGAAAAATTATCCGACCAATTGACTGTGAGAGCCCCTAACCAGGAAAGTCCTGAAGAACGATCGAGCACATTGTCGAAACCATTAAAAACCCCAGTAGTGATGCTGAGTTTTTCTGAGAACGGATAGTCGAGCAAAGCGCCTAATAAAGTATAAGGCTGCCCCAGACCAAATTGCCAAGACTGACTTGCGTTTTTATTGAGGGGGCTTTCAATATTTTCAAAACCTGGAGCAGCGATTTTTCCACCTTTAATCGTTAGTCCTTTTCCGATGGGAAGTCGCAACATCGCGTAGAATTGCTGCAGGTCGTAGTACTGACCACTGAACGAGGATTTGGCACGGGCGACAGCGGAATTCTCTCCAAAACCAAAATCGATACGGAAACCGAGTGGGTTTTTTTCATCGACTGGGCGTTCCACTGCGGCTTCAAAATAATTCCACATTGGACGATCGGCTCGCTTGTCAAAAATACGTAGGGTGTTTTCACCGTTGGCTGGTTTATTAAAATTAAAAGTATAGCTCGAATCGGCTAAGGCATAGAGTTTGATTCCTGAGATCCAGTCCTTCAAAGAAGATTTGGTAGGAAATTCTTTTCCTAACCAGTGGATGAGATTGGCTCCATCAATCCCCCCTTTTAGAACAAGCCCTCGACCACTATAACCACGAGGAGCGACTCCAGGTTGAGAGTGAGGGAATTCTAGTACTGGATTGAATTGACCTCCCCCCGAGAAGTGAAAAATCCCACGAGCAAAGGTAATTCCACCACCTGCCTCCAACGCCAAAGTCGCTTGATTGTTTAAGGCACGACGAACGTTGGATTCTAGATTAACTCCAGCTGAAGAGAAAAAATTTGATCCAATCCCAGCATAAATATAAGCCCCCAATATTTTGGGAATAATTTGAAGTTCATAACCCCCTTCAAGTCCAAAGTGGACAATCGAAAGTGGATCATTATTTTGACTTTTCAGGAAGTGAACTCGAAAGACCGGCTGAATAAAGAGATGATTGCGAGGAGAGAGTTCAAAAGAGCGACCAACCGAGGCTTGAAATCCAGCCCCTGAAAATTTCGGAGCATTCTCTCCCAAAGAAAGTTCCGAATACGTGCCTTCAAACTTCAGTCGGTAAGGATTATACCAAGACTCCGGCTGGGAAACAGTGACTGGCTTTACATCAGGCGGCATAAACCCTTACTCCTCTTGGCTTTTATCGAAGAAAATTTGAAAAGATTGCGTACTTTTTTGCTGTTGCGCGGCAAAACGGGATAAGTGGTGATTTTTGCTTGTGAATAATAGGGGAAAAATCTAAGGGGTTTTTCATGAAAAACACGATAAAATCTCTTTTTCTCGTTCTTTGCCTCGCCATCACGGTCTCTTGCACCCACAAAAAAGCGGGATGCAGCTACCGTGCGGATCCTGCCTCCGTTCAATTCGAATGGACGGCGTTCAAAACTTCCGAAAAAGTCCCCGTCAAAGGAAAGTTTCTCACCGCGCCCGTCACCGGCCCCACCACCGGAAAAAGTTTTTCGGAATTATTGACCGGGATGCAGATGGAGATCGATACCGCTTCTCTCGAAACAGGGGACGCTGGAAGAAATGTGACCATCGTTCAGTTTTTCTTTGAAAAGTTTGCTGCCAATAAGATCAAGGCCTCGGTTGAATCGATTCAAGGGGACGAACAAAAAGGGGTGCTACAAATTGCGATTGAGATGAATGGGGTGAAGAAGACCATTCCCTTCGATTATCAGGTTTCTTCAGAGGGGTTGCTAGATGCCAAGTCGACGATCCAGCTTTTCGATTTTAATCTTCAGACCGCTTTCGATTCACTGCATCAGGCGTGTGGGGACAAGCATACGGGGAAGGATGGAATTGCTAAGACATGGGAGATGGTTGAGCTGCATTTGATGGGGAAATTTACTAAAGAATGTAAATAGTGAACGTAGGGGCGGTCCCCTTGTGGCCGCCTTACCCGCATTCGGGGAGGGGCAACCACGTGGGGATTGCCCCTACGATTTGTTTAGAAGATCCCTGGTTCTCTTGACTTTCCTTTTTTGGAATCCTACACCACCCCACCATGCGAAAACGCTTACTACGCCAGTATAGTCGTTGGATTGTTCGACATCCCTGGGTTGTTGTCTCGAGCGCCTTTTTATTCACTGCATTTTGTCTAACCATCTCGATCCTTTTCCTCAAAACCCAGACCGGTATCCTCGACCTTTATTCCGATAAAAATCCGATCAATCAGCGTTTCATCGAGTACACCCAAAAATTTGGTGCGGCGGAAAATTTGATTTTGGTTTTTGAAGGAGGGAAAGAGAAGCAGCGTCACGAAGCGATGGAGGCTTTGGCCTCACGGCTGCGAGAAGATCCGAATCATTATATTCGTGATATTTTTTACAAAGTCGATCTCGCGCTATTTCAAAAACATGCCTTCGAATTTCTTTCTCAAGCTCAATTAGCAACATTGTTAGAGCAATTTAAATCTCAAGATGGATTTTTGCGTGGGCTCTTTTCTGCCTCCGATTATGCAGGGTTGCTTGGGGTTCTCAACCAATCGGTCGAAGCGGGGTTACAGGGGAAAAATGCGGATCCGAGTCGGGTGAAGGAATTTGATAAATTGCTGAAGCCGGTTGAAGGGTTGAACGACGCGCTGAAAGGGGAAGTCATCACTTCGTCGGCGATTCTCGCCGGGTTGAATTCCCATTCCGAAAAACATCGTACGGTGGATAGTGCCGGTTATCTAAGTGTGGAAGATCACACCATGCAGGTGATGATGATTAGGCCGATCGACCGAAAGCAGGATTACAAGATTGCGCAAAAATTGGTGGAGTGGGTTCGCGAGGAGATTTCACAAGTCGCCACCTCCTTTCCTACGGTCAAGATTGGGGTCACCGGTGGCCCTGCGCTCAATCATGACCAATTTCAAATCAGTCAGAAAGACATGACGCTCGCGAGTATCTTTGCTTTTCTTTCCACGGCGATTTTATTTTTTCTCGCTTTTAAAGAATTCGCCCGTCCGCTTTTGGGGCTACTCACGCTCGCCATCAATCTCATTTGGGTTTTTGGTCTGACCACACTGACCGTGGGGCACTTAAATCTTTTCTCGCTCGCCTTTGTGGTGATCTTGGTAGGA
This sequence comes from bacterium, assembly GCA_041746775.1. Lineage (GTDB taxonomy): Bacteria > UBA10199 > UBA10199 > DSSB01 > DSSB01 > JBGTGJ01. Next base: position 34 of record JBGTGJ010000212.1, on the reverse strand, counting down.
CAGGGGACTTATTATGGAGTGCATGTCGTCGCAC
>JBGTGJ010000211.1:0-10398 GCA_041746775.1 bacterium | reverse complement strand
TATCCCAACGATCAGTAACGTGGATCTTGAAACCACCGAGGGCTTCAGCTGGGGTTTGGACTTCGTTATCAAACAGGTCTTTCACAACCGGCTCGGTGTGTCCCTCTGCGATAAAGGTCAACAAATCGATAATCTTTATCGAAATACCCAAACCTAATAAGAGTTGGTCATCGATGTTCGCATTAGCGATGGTCACGTTATCGCGAGTTAAATACCCAACGTTTAGGGCTACTCTCACTCTATCGACGATATTGAAGTCAAGAGCCACTTTAGCACCACCAGTGACTGATTCGTTACCAACGAAGATCTCAGATTGACCGGTAGGAAGTGTGGCAAATGGGATGATAGCAAGACCAATCAATCGATCGGTGTTGTCTCTGATTCTGAATTTTAATTCTAATCGGAAATCCCCTAATTCAGTCAAAGTATCACTTCGACCTGTTCCATCCCCATGCGGCGGGCCAAGAGAGTTGACATAATCTACCCAAAAGGCGACTGGAATGTTCATACCAACCGAAAACCAGTCTAACAAACCGTAGGTCGCGTAAAAGTTACCGACGATATAGTTATCGATAACACCATCAACACGGTTACCAACTGGTTGCCCTAACTCGAGTGGGTTATGGGCATAGTCAATATAAAGACCGGTATTCCAACCATGCTTTTTCACGTTCTGACTAGAATAGATCGTGAAATAGTCAGTATTGTTTGAAATAGCCGGATCAAAATTGATCGCATCAAAGCCGGAATTTAACAATTCCTGCGCTTGCGACGCTTTCGGCATTCCTGCCGTAATTAGTGCGATGCCTAAAATGGCATAGATAAGTTTAAGGCGTTTTTTCATACATTTCTCCCCTTTCCAGGATGATGAAGTTCGATACAATTTAAATTTTACTTAAGTTTGTTTTGTCTCCCAGGTCTAGAAGGAAACAAACAAGACACCTGTTAAGAAATTTCCCGGGACTTTAAACGCGACTTCAGTTGCTGTCAAATAAAAAATGACTATTAAAATGATCGACTTTAATTCTTTCTCTCTATTTTTATTTTCTGTAGTCAAAAAAAATCCCCCTTTTTGTCGCAACAAAAAGGGGGATTTTTTTCTTCAACATCTAGTTATTGAGTTTATCTATTTTCCTTTCTTCTCCATTCACGAAACTTTAAGAGAATCGCAAAAGGAATGATAAGCACACTAAACATGATCATCATTTGTGCAGTACTCATGACGCCATCTCCTGTTGCAGACAGAGCACAGCTAAATAGTCGGTGCTGTCCACTTCCTTCTAAAGTAGCTCGAGGAGAAGTGACGCTAGCAACACATCCTCTGGGGCCATTTTCTACACTATAAGTGAAGTCAAGTTTGATATCTTCGAAAACGATAGGGAATGTCCCTGTCAGACATTGTCCTTGTTGAACTAGACTTCCTCCTAGCTGTTGAGGTCCTCCCACCTGAGCCCAGGTGACCGCTTCTCCTGCGAATTGAGTTCTCAGCGCCTCATCATTTTCAAAGGGGCAGAGAATAAATGGTTGTCTTCCCAGAGCTTCTTTGGTGATCGGCCCAGCGTTACAAGTCCCCTCTTGAGGATTTGGCGTCGTGCCTCCTCCCGGAGGTGGAGGTGTCGGGGTTGGAGTAGGAGTAGGCGTTGCGCCTCCTCCCGGCGGAGGTGTGGGAGTTGGAGTTGGCGTTGGAGTAGGGGTTGGCGTTGGAGTAGGACAACTACTCAAATCTACCGTAAAGTCCCCTGCCACTACTTTTCCTGCATCATCAGTAGCTGTTACCGTAAAGCTATGGCTTTGCTGATCATTAGGTAAAGTGACTGTTCCGGTCGATTCACGATTATCGGGAGGAACAGGTTGAGCTGGGGTATGGGTGATCGCCGAATCCGAGGTCGTCAGTACACACGATTGTATCGTATGCCCCGAAGCTGCTGTACAACGATACGCTAATTGCCGAGTATTACAGTCGGGATCTTGAATAGAAACTTCAGGTTGAAAATTGATCAGGACAAGCACCCCTTCGGTTGCAACTGGCTCGAAGGGGAGTTTGATAATATCAGGGAAGAGCCGAGTTAATTCGATCCCCGCTTTTTCTAAGATCGTTCCTTGCGTTTGGATCAAAAGGGCGTCCTTGTAGGTTCGAATTAAATCGGGACGATAAACATATTTTAAATGATTAGTGTTTGTTCCGGTGACCGTTCTCGCATCTTTTAATGATGTAAGGTTTTGTGTAAGCCGATCTCTCCAATCATTGTTCTTCGCAATCACGATCGAAGCTGTTTTAGGTTCCCCTTTAAAAGTTAGCGGAATACGATCAACGATACGAAAGTTAGGGGAAGCGATCACGACATTGGGAGCGGTTTCTTGTTGAGGGAAAGTCACATCGCTCGCCGACAAAATCAGATCGGGTGATTGATCTCCATTCATGTCATGGGTCTGAATGTATTTAGGAGTAAAACTGACGGTATCAATTTTATTTCGAGTGGCATCAGAGAAAAGATGAGAAGAAGCCCCTTCAAAGGTAAAAACTCCATTTCCGTTGTTGGAGGCAACGGCAAGATCAGTGAGTCCATCAGCGTTATAATCTCCTACTGTCGAAGAATAAGGAAATTCGAGATCAGAAATGATTTGTTGTGTCGCAAAAGAATTTCCTCCTCCACCATTTTTAAGAGACAGAACATTTCCACTTAAAGTCTCACAGATAAAAGTACGTGGCCCCTCTGGTAGACCTATCCCTCGAGTACAAACTTCACGATTGTAACAGGTAAGAACTAAATCTCCGGAATTATTTCCATCAGGATCGTAAGACACTAAGTCAGTAGGAGAAAGACATTCACTTCTAGGAAGATCGATCGATTTAGTCACACTAAAACCACTTCCTTGATTGATGAAAGTAGTCCCAAAAACACCTGGAGCCCCAATCCCACCAGGGGCTGTCGGCATCGCGGCAACAACAATATCTAATTTTGCATCACCACCGAATTGACCGATTGCTAATGAGAGAGGGATACCGCCAGCAATTTCTTGTGGCCCATAAAGAGGAGTTACAACATTTAATGGATTAGTTCCGCCCGAGTTGTTTCCAGAATAAATAACCAAGTAACCTTTGAAAGTGAAAGGCTCATACCCAATCAATGCTACATCATCTTTTCCATCGCCGTTAAAATCACCTACTCCTGCGGACCATAGTTTCAGTTGGGTATTGGCATCACTGGGGTCTAAACGAAAGGAGATGGCATCAGAGGCAGACGCACAGAAGGGGGAACTTGAGGCGTAATTGTAACAAAATTTGACGTTGGTATCGTCAACTACCACCAAATCACGCTTGGCAGCTCCATCCGCATCAAATTGTCCCGTCACGGTTTGATGGCTTTTTTGCCCACTGATATCCAGAATATTGAAGTAGGTATTAGGAGTTGTACTTGCCCAATTATTGAGGTTGTCAAATCCAACCACCCCGCCCGCCATGGGGACTGCCGCATCGACCTTTTCTGTCCCAGAAAATTGATAGACGGAAAAATCACCAGGTTTAGCGACTTTGTTCGATGTGATTTTAGGGCCGTCAAACTTGATTGCGACCGCTGAGGCCCATCGGGCTGGTAAAAGCAGAACCAATAAAACCAATATACGTGCCAACTTCATAAAACCCTCCTCTTCAAAGAGAGACCAATAATAGAATTATAGCGAAGAAATACTAAAGATAACTACCTAATTTTGCTTTATATTCTTGGGATCGCTCAGAATTCCGATTAAGCCCTCTAGATAGGTTATCGGCTGATAAACCATTGTTGTTGCTTAAGGATTTTTCTGAGGTTATTATCAGGACGCCAAATCACAAACCGTGCTTGAAAAATATATATGTTTACGTATATATTGTTATGAAATGAATTCCATCATCGAAAATTTACAAAAAGACTGTAATTTTCATGGCTATGGCCGAAAGAAGTGGTGGGCCAATCAATTGGGAATCCCCCCCCTCACCTTGTCGCATTGGTTAGCAGGACGCCAAAAGCCCAATGCAAGACATTCCATGTTTATCCATGAGATTTTTCAGCAGAATGAAAAAGAAAAAGAACTGCAGATTTTTAAAGAATATTTTTGGGATTGTTATTATCAAGGAAAGCCTGTTCCGCCCAAAATCTTTCCGGCGATTCTTTTGCAAATTTTATCTAGCTCTTTACTCGACTCCAGGACCCTAGCTTTACTCTCTCGGTTGGTAGAAAAGAACCAGCCTACTTTTGAAATTCCCGAATCTGGAAAAATAAAAAATCGCCTTGGTTGGCTACTTGAAATTTCGGGGCAACCCACTCCTTTTCCAGTAGATCGATCGATTAATACACAAACACTGCTTCATCTCTCGACAAAAATTCCACACTTTAAAAAATATTCACAGCAATACCAAACCCAAGTCGGAAAAAAATGGCGCGTTTACGATGTTCCACTTAACACATTAAAACAATCCCTTCCATGACCGCACAACTTGACCAAATCAAAAATTTTCTAAATGAACTAGATAGCCAACTATCCTTCAAAGACCCTTATCCACTTTACTTAATTGGAGGAGCCGCGATCACCCTGGCATTCGATCCACAAAACAGGACAGCGGATCTCGATTTGATCGATCCCCCCGAAGCAATCATCAAAGAAGGAGGGATTGATTCCGCACTCGCCAAGAAATACCGAGTCTATATCTCGCCACTCGCAGAGATCAACTTCAGTGTCCCAACGGATTGGAGATACCAATGTAAACCAGCCGCTCTGAACTTGAAGAATCTGGAAATCCTCATCCCCTCATTAGAGGATATTGTGCTTGGAAAAATAGCGAGGTTAGAGCCGAGAGATTTTGAAGATATCTTAGCGCTCCACGAAAAGAACCTTCTTGATCCCAAAAAATTGCTGAAACGACTTGAGGAAAACAAAAAAGAGCTGAAAGAGATGAGCTATCGACACAACGCAAAATTATTTTTTCAGGAAATTTTTCGATTAAAACTTGGATTTCAAAAGGGGAGAGTGAAAATTATCTGAGTGGAATGATGAAATTGCCGTAAAAAAATTGGATTGGGTTGTCAGTTGGATAGAACCTCCCTGATTGATCAGTTTCATTCCTTTAGGACATTCGAATGCCAGTTTCCAAAAACTTTCTCAGTGCTACTTTACCTTTCCAGAGTCCGCAGGCCACGCACAACGAAACCCGATATTACTGCTGTGGAGAAGGTAGACGGGAACGTCCATGCGATATGCCGAGCGGGCTTGACTCCTATGTCCGCCCCAGGAACCACCGCGTAATTCAAGCAGTGTTGTAGCTGGATTATGGGGATCTTTCGAAGGCATACGGCTGTAAAACTTCTCATCGTACCCGTCCCGTGTCGTCTCCCAGACATTTCCGCCCAGATCACAAACGCCAAAAGAGTTCGCTCGCTCATCATTCGACCCACAGACAGGTGCTGTCGATTGATACCCATTTTCAGCAATAACGGCTTTATCAATCGGTGTTCCATATTGATCGGTACCGCTGACTCCTTTCGCCGCACGTTCCAGTTGAGCGGCTGTTGGTAAATCACCACCCTGAGACTGACAGTAGGCTCGCATCTCATTGAAATTAAGAGCCACCACAGGATAATTGTTCCCTTTTTGGTTTGCAGAGAAATTTGGTACTGTTCGGGAAAAATTACGGCCTGACACAACTGAATTTAATCCGAGAAGATATCGTTTGTATTCGCCTACAGTCACCTCGGTCTTGCCAAGTTGAAAAGAGGATACATGAATCTGCCTTACCGGCCGTTCCCAAGAATCACCATTCGTGGATCCCATCTGAATATCGCCTGCCGGTATTTCGCATCGGTTATTTGGACATTGGACTTTATCCATGAAAATTCTCCTTTTTGTTTTCGAAAAACTTTTCGATTCTATTTTACTTCTCGATTCTTTGACAATGGCACTCGACAGATCTTGAAAAAAGTTGCTAAAAAATAATGATTTTCGAAGACTAATATTTTTTGAGGAGCATGGAAGGCGGGCTATTCTTCTCTATCTTTCATCAGCTTATATTCGAGCGAATCCACCAACGCCATCCAACTTGCCTGGATGATATTCTCACTTACCCCCACTGTCCCCCACTTGCGCTTGCCATCGGAGGATTCAATCAAGACACGAACTTTGGAACCAGTCCCGGCGCCACTAGGAAGCACACGAACTTTATAGTCGATGAGTTGAACTTCGCTGATTCGGGGAAAGAACCGTTCCAATGCCTGACGTAAAGCATGGTCTAAAGCGTGGACAGGCCCATTGCCTTTGGCGGAAGTTTTTTCTTGTTCCCCATCCACTTCCACTTCAATCGTTGCTTCAGCATGTGGAGCTTTATCGCTGGAAGATTTTTCATCGAGAACTTTAAATCCCACCAGACGAAAAAATGGTTTAAACTTCCCCATCGCTCGCTTCATTAATATTTCAAAACTCGCCTCAGCCCCTTCAAACTCAAATCCCTGATTCTCCAGCTCCTTTAATTCTTGGACCAACTTTTTAACGATCGGATCTTTCTTCTCAATATCCAAACCAAACTCTTGCGCCTTGAATAACACATTGCTGGTACCCGCAAGATCACTGACCAAAATTCTGCGATGATTTCCAATCAGCTCCGGCTCGATATGTTCATAGGTTCGGGGATTCTTACTCACGGCGCTGACGTGAACTCCCCCTTTGTGGGCAAAGGCACTCCGTCCCACGAAAGGCTGATGGGTATTTGGCTTAAGGTTAGCAAGCTCATCGACAAAATGAGAGATCTCTTCCAGATGAGCCAACTGATTGGGAGTAACGACAGGGATATTCAACTTCAATTGCAAATTGGGAATCACACTCACCAGATTGGCATTTCCACATCTTTCACCAAACCCATTGATCGTTCCGTGGATCTGAACCGCACCGGCACGAATCGCCGCCAGCGAATTCGCCACCGCCAATTCACAATCATTATGACAATGAATTCCTAAAGGGATGTTTAATTTTTCTGAAACTTCTTGAAAGATCTTTTCGATCTCGTGAGGGAGACTCCCTCCATTGGTATCACAGAGGACGAGAATACTTGCCCCGCCTTCTTTCGCGGCCTGTAGGCTCTTGAGGGCGTATTCTGGATTGGCCTTAAATCCATCAAAAAAATGCTCCGCATCATAGATCACTTCATCAACATGTTTTTTTAAATATTCGACGGAATCAAAAATGAGCTCGAGATTTTGCGGAAGAGAAACTTGCAAGGCATCTTGAACATGAAGGTCCCAAGACTTCCCAAACAAAGTTAGGACGGAAGTATTGGCCTCAAGCAACGAACGAAGATTGTCATCTTTCGCAGGAGTTTTACTGGGATGCCGAGTGGAACCAAACGCCACTAACTTGGCAGATTTTAATGGGAGTGATTTGGCTTTTTGAAAAAATTCGAGATCTTTCGGATTAGACCCGGGCCATCCCGCCTCGATGTAGTCGATTCCGACCTCTTCTAACTTCTCGGCAATGCGTAGCTTATCTTCGACGGTGAAGGAGATCTCTTCCCCTTGAGTACCATCGCGAAGAGTCGTGTCGTAGAGAGTAACTTTTTTTTTATTGGAATTCATGGATGTTCGATCCTCACTTGCCAAGATCAAACGCTGCATGCAACACCCGAGCCGCTAACTCCATATACTTCTCATCGATAATAATGGAGATCTTGATTTCAGAGGTTGAAATCATCTGGATGTTGATATTTTCCTTGGCAAGAACGGAAAACATTTTGCTGGCAATACCGGAGTGGGAACGCATCCCCAGACCAATCACCGAGACCTTGGCAATGTCTTCACTCGCTTCAATCTTCTTCGCCCCGATCGATTGACAAACTTTCTCAACAATCTGCATCGCTTTTTTGAGGTCGGTCTTAGGAACCGTAAAGGTAAGATCGGTGGTTCCATCGGAACTTAAATTTTGCACGATCATGTCGACCACGACATTGCCATCCGAGATCGCATTGAAAATCTGAGAAGCGACACCTGGTTTATCGGGGACCTGACGAATCGAGATCTTCGCCTCATCTTTTTGAAAACTGACTCCAGTGACTAAACGACTTTCCATTCTCGCTTCCTCCTTCACGACCCAAGTTCCTGGGTTGTCATTGAACGATGAACGCACTTCTAAAGGGACATTATACTTCGCCCCCAGTTCGACAGAACGAATCTGCAACACCTTCGCCCCCATCGACGCCATCTCAAGCATCTCTTCGTAAGAAATTCGATCAATCTTTTTCGCATCGGGACAGACATTGGGATCGGTGGTGTAAACTCCATCCACATCGGTGTAAATTTCACAAGCATCCGCTTTAAGCGCTGCGGCAATCGCAACAGCGGTCGTATCGGAACCACCCCGACCTAACGTCGTCACATTCCCATCCTCATCGGCCCCTTGAAATCCAGCGACCACGACGATCTTCCCCGCTTTTAAATCTTTATGGATCTTCTCCGCGTCGATGGAACGAATCCGCGCTTTACCGTAAGAATTATCGGTTAAAATTTTGACCTGATGCCCCAGATAACTGACCGCCTCTCCCCCCATGTTTTGAATCGTCATCGCTAAAAGGGAAATCGTCACCTGTTCTCCAGTCGAAACCAAGACATCATACTCACGCCCTTCAGGAATTTCCATGATCTGCTTGCTAAGCGAGACTAATCGATTCGTTTCTCCCGACATCGCACTCACCACCACGACCATCTGATGCCCTTGGCGATGATGCTGAAGCACACGAGTTGCGACATTTTTGATTCGATCGATATTACCGACCGAGGTACCACCATATTTTTGGACGATTAAGGACATAAAAAAAGACCAGGGACCCGTGACAAGTGACCAGGGACCCGAAAACTAAGAAATCTGTAACTCTTAATTGGTCACTTGTCACTGGTCTGTGGTCTGTGGTCTGTGGTCTTTATTAGAAATCTTCATCAATCTTGATCGACCCAATCAACGTATCGAGATCTTCCCTATACCCTAGATCAACGATCGCTTCGCGGACCGAATCATTATAAAAAACTTCATCGACCGATTTTTCAAAAGTCGGTTCGTCTCGCAGATTGTCTTTTAAGGCTTGGGCCACTCGGTCGGGGTTTTGTCGGACAACGCTCTCAATATATCGAGAAAGGTTTTTCTCCGCCTTTTTCTTTTTATCTGTACGAATTTTTTTCCAGTTCTTTAAGTAATGGAGTCGGCAATACCCCTCAGTGGTTTGTTGATTATGACAGCTCTCTTCTTTGCATAATTTGATCTTACGGGGCATAAGCCATATCTTATAGCAGGCTCAAATCTCCGACGCAATTGGTAAAGTCAGGAAAATCAAGAACCATGCCTTTTTAACGCCTTTTCAAAACTCTCTTTTCGACGCAGGGCGTCTTTCTTTTCTGCCTCGAATGCTTCCCGCAGCATCGGTTTAATCGCCTCACGGGTAGGTTTTTTAAGATATTTTTTCTCCCTCCACCGCATCCAGGCCATGAACCCTAGAAATCCAACTAATAGGAAAAATAGAACGACAAAGAACTTCATCCTTCCTCCTTTACCCCTTCCCCATCCGCCAATAACTTAAAGAACGTCTCTTTAATTGCCGCAATTTTCTTTTTATCGGTCACTTTATGCCCAAAAATATCCTTCACATAAAAAACGTCCGCCACCTGATCCACCTTGGTCGAGATTTTGGAGACCTCGGTATACAGTCCCATACTTGCCATCGATCGGGCGAGGTCATAAAGTAACCCAAGTCGGTCATTCGCATAGATATCAATCACCGTGTAATATGCGGAGACATCATTGTCGATCTCAACCCGAGGGGGCTTTGCGGGAGGGGCCTTCTTTTGCAGAAAACCGGAGCCACGACGCATTTGGAGATATTTTTCTAAACTGATCTTCCCCTGCATCATTTCTCTAAAATCATGCTTCAAAGTTTGAAGCTTTCTCTCCTCATCAACATATAGTCCACGATGATCGGTAACTTTGAGAATAATCAACACCTCCCCTTTCGAGCTTCGATAGACATCTAAATTTAAAATATTGATTTGATTGGCCGCCATGAGGCCGGTGACCTGCTCAAATAACTTTGGGGTATTGAGGGTATAAATCAGGATTTGATTGATGTTTTGATTTTGAATCGGCTGGTGAGAAAAAATCACTCCGTCCTCGGGAAGATGCTGCACTAATTCAAAATGTTGAAGGATCGTCTTAGGATCATTGGCCAAAAAATATCGTGGTGGCATCGTATCCATATATTTTTTTAATGGAGAGACATCGGCTGAATGAGAAACTAACTTGGCAACCTCCCCTTTCACCTGCCTCATGATATTTAAGGCACGTTCAGGACTATATTCCCCCGTCTCAAGAACCCCTTTGGTCTTTTCATAAAGCTCG
>JBGTGJ010000210.1:0-4677 GCA_041746775.1 bacterium | reverse complement strand
ATAAAACGGATCACCACGGAGTGCCTTTTGAAACTCTTCATCCTTAGTAAACCACGGATTAACCCAAACGAAAGTAGGGCTTAGTCCTCCCCTTTTGAGAATGGCATATAAAATTTTGGCGATTTCGGTGCACTTCCCCGTACCGGTTTTTAAGGCTTCGAGAGCTGTTTTTTCTACCTCCAGATTTTTTATGAGACGAAGTCCTCCTTCATAAGCGAGATAGGTTTGAAACTCTTCCAAACCCAACTCTTTGAGAGGTTGCGTATGGCTCAAAAACTTTTGATATTTCTCGGCAATCATTTTGGGTTCCGGCATCGAAACCAGCATCGTCAGCCCTACCGCCAATCTTTCCTGATAGGCTGCACTCCCTTTTTTTATCCCTTGTCTTTCAATGATGTTTTCAAGGAAGCGAACCACGTGATCTATTTTTTTTCTAATCTCCACATCAAAGACGGTCGAAAAATCTTTATCCTCGAGGTGCCATCCCAAAGGCCTTTGCAGCTCATCTTCAATGATGCCACGACACTGTTTTTCATGGTCTAAACAGTACTCAAGGATTTCTTGCGGCTGGAGCTTTGCATCCCCTTTTCCTTTCAAGCAGGCAGTCTGGGAAGAATCCTCACAGAGTTTTCCCCCAAAATTTCTCTGCCAATACCCTTGGTTCATCTGTTGCGGAGTGACTCCCGCTTGGGTAAGTTTTCTAAAAAGCTGATGGGCAAGAAAATTTTCCCTGGGAGTAAAACTTAAGAGAGGTTCTGGACCTAGTGGAAGAGAGGGGGTTTTCTTTTGGGAAAATGAACTACAACCCGAGGCGAATGCGCTAAGCCCTAACCCTCCGAGTAGATAAAGAATGATGGGGAACATTTAAACCTTCGAATTAAATGATGGCTCACTTCCATAACTGTCGGATCGAAGGATCCTTTTGTAAGGAAGCGGGGATTTGGTAAAAAATCTGATTTAGAAATTTTCGAGTGATGGGTGAAACCGGTTTTTTCTTTTGAAAAATTTCTTTTTTGGTTTGCGCAATGCCTTGAACAATCGTTTCAACAAATTTTAAACCTTCTTGAACTTCTCCCAGCTCAACAAGAATCTCTGCCGTAGAAAAAAGAGCATTGATTCGCAAAACATCTAGCCCCGTATCTTTTTCAATAATTTTAATTTGTTCGGGCCATTTTCCTTTTTTAAAAGCGGCTCGATGAATTTCACCATAAGCGCTAAATATTTTTTGCACACTCTCGTTATCCGTTTTCTTAACTATTTTTAAAAAATCAACAAAGTCTGACTTTGATTTCTCTTTATCCCCTTTTTTTCCATAACTCACCCCTCGAAAATAAAGATTATCTAGATAAAGAGGGGAAGTGTTCTTTACAAAAGTATTGCTTTTATCAAAATCTTGAATCGCCTGCTCTTGTTGATCGAGTGCAGAGTACATCAAACCTCGTCCCAAATAAATTTTGCTCAAAATGATATCTTGAGGATCATCTCCACTTTTAATGAAAGATTGATTAAAGGTTCTGAAAAGGTTGGGATTGGATTTGGGAAGCCCGATTGCAGTATTATAAGTTTTTAGGGCTAGTTCATATTGGTTTAATTTTGATTGATTGGCAGCAAGATTAAGTAAAAAATTAAGGTCCTTGGGATATAGCTGAACTGCCTTTTCAAAATAAGGTAATGCCTGCAATAATAGAGCTCGATCCTCAAAGTTTCCTTTCGAGATTAAAACTTCACCAATCTTATAATTCAGAAACGCTACGTCAGGATGTATTTTGTTGGCTTGATTGAGAATATTTAATGCCGCGTCATAATCTCCGGAAGTTTTATAAAAATCAGCTAATCCAACGTAGGCTCCATATAATCCTGGGTAAAGCCGAATGATGGTTTGATAATGAGAGACAATCTTATCTTTGGCCCCTTGGTTGTTAAAAGGATTTGCCAAATTAAAATAGGTGATCGGTTGTTTTGAATCCAACTGTAGTGCTGACTGAAAGAATTGTTGAAAGTCGCTACTTTTCTTATCTCCATGAAATACTTTAAGACTATCCAGCAAACCTAGGTTGACGTAATGCAACGCCAAAAATTGCCGATTGGTCATTGGGTAGTATTCTTCATGCGCAGCATTGGCGTTCATGATTGCAGCATCCAAAATCTGAACTTTTTTATCTATTTTTAAACCTACAGAAACATGAAAACTAAACGGATCGGTTTGAGAATATTCTTGGAGAATAACCTCCTTGGATTTACTAGGATTCACTAAAACAAAAAATGGTTTCAACCCTGCCATTTTTAGAACGGAATACAGGATCGTAGAAATCTCAGTGCATTTCCCCTTCGAGGTTTTTAATGCATCCAGCGCACTCCTCTCCTCAGAATCGCGATCAACTAGTCCCAGCCCACCATTTTTAAAAATATATTCTCGGTATTCCAACAAATCGAGTTCGATTAATTGTTTATATAAAGGAATGAACAATCGAAGATTTGCATTCACGGTCTTTTGATCAAAAATAGAAACAAGGGCACACAATCCAACCGCCATCCTAGTTTGAAATTCTACGGAATCTTTTTTAATTCCCTTTTTTTCTAAAAGTTGCTGCAGAAAATCGATATTTTCCTGAACTTTTTTCTGAACCTTGGAATCGTCTAAACCCCAAGGGAGTGCTCGCTTTAATTCTGCCTCAATGTGGGGGCGACAGGTACTTTCTTGGTCGAGACAGTATTCGAAAACCTCTTCCGGTTCGACTTTTCCATCTCTCACCCCTACGCTGCAGCTTGTTTGTGATTTATCGGGACAATGAATTCTAGAATAATTAGCGATGCGATAGCCTTGATCGATCGTTTGGGGAGAAACCCCACCGCTCACTATTTTTTGATAGAGGTTAAAAGCCAAAGAGTTGTCTTGGGATGTGAATGAAAGCGCCGGGTCTTTGCCCAAAGTGGCGGGGTTTTTCGAATCTCCTCCGGATCCCTTTTTGGTGCTACATCCCTGTAATGAAAACACGGCACCCAAACCCCCAACCAGTGCAAAAAACAATACGGGCAACATACTTACCTCCCGTTGCGAATTTTAAATGAAGCAACCGGCCTAGCATGTGTTTTAAAAGCAATACAATAGACAGAATTTACTTTTGCCGAATCTTATCAAATGCAGCGAGCGCGCATGCTCGTGCTTTCTGATGATTGATGATTGGTTTAGGATAGTCATTTCCTAAAACCACTTTTGCTTTTTGAAGAATCTGTGCAGGGGCTTCCCACGGTTTGAAAATCCAAGGGATTGGAAGATGGGATAATTCCGGTATCCAGCGACGAATATATTCCCCCTTCGGATCAAATTTTTCTGCCTGTGTCACTGGATTGAAAATGCGAAAATAAGGAGCGGCATCCGCACCACAACCGGCCGTCCACTGCCAGCCGAGCGTGTTGTTAGCGAGATCGGCATCGACCAAGGTATTCCAAAACCACTTTGCCCCCTCTTGCCACGGAATCAGCAAATCTTTGACGAGAAAAGAGGCAACGATCAGCCGCACCCGATTATGCATCCATCCAGTCGTCCAAAGCTCTCGCATCCCGGCATCGACGATGGGATAACCGGTAAGTCCTTTTTGCCAAGCGCGAAGAACCGCTGGATCTTGGCTCCAGGGGAATTTGGAGAATTCGGTACGAAGTGGTTGCTCCGGTGTGTGAGGGAAATGGTAGATTAGATGATAAGCAAATTCACGCCAGATCAGTTGTCGCAAATATCCTTCCGCATGCTTTACCAATCCTTGAGCAGAGGAAAGTGAAATATACTGCTGCACCGCATGCCAAATCTGGCGTGGTGAGATTTCGCCAAAATGCAGATGTGGAGACAATCGCGACGTACCGAGAAAATCGGGACGATCACGTTCATCAAGATAAGCTTCCATACCAAAGTTGAGAAATCTCTCTAGCTCTGTCAACGCCCCATTACTCCCTGGCTTCCATGCCTCACCAATCCCCTTCGCCCAATCGTTGCCTGGTTCGAGTTGAAGCTCTTGAAGAGAAAGCGAGGAAGGAAGTGAAGCCTCAAAAGGAATTTTCTCCAAGAATGGAGCAAGAATCTCACCTTTCGACAAACAGGCTTTATAAAAAGGGGTAAAGACTTTGAATGGCTCTCCTTGGCGATTTTGTATCTCCCAAGGTTCGAATAAAAGTGAACCATTAAAACTTTTGACCTCGACCCCCTTTTTCGAAAAGTGCGCACTAATCTTTTTATCCCGTTCGATTACCGCAGGTTCATATCTTCGATGATAATAAATTCCCGAAGCTTGGGTCTCTTTCAATAAATCTTCCAGCACCCGCAAAGCCGGCCCTTGACGAAGAATCAAAGATGAACCCATTTTTTTTATTTCAGCAGAGAATTTTTTAAGCGATTGATGCAACCACCACTTACTTGCCCCCCCTAAGGGCCAATTCCCCTCTTCTTCTGGAGACCAGATATAGATGGGGATAATGGAGTATCCTTCTTGGATCGCCTGATGGAGTGCGGGATGATCGTCCAAACGAAGATCTTGACGGAACCATAGTAGAAGTTTTTTTTCGCTCATAAGAATATTTGTATTGTCCGACCTCGAACTCTTCCCTTAAAATTCTAATATCTGTTTGCAAACAAAATTCGTCATAGGAAAAACATCATGTCTAAAAAAATCCTCGTCACTGGCGCCA
>JBGTGJ010000209.1:0-8591 GCA_041746775.1 bacterium | reverse complement strand
CAAAAGAAAGTGGATCGGCTCGTCGTCGACAATCACTCCGTTAAAATCAAATAAGATAGCACGAATCATGTGGAGCAGAGGAGGATCGAACTCCCGACCTTCGCATTGCGAACGCGACGCTCTCCCAACTGAGCTACTGCCCCGGACTTCGAATTTCGAATAACAAACATCGAATATCGAAAAAATAAAATCAACATATTAGAAAAAAATCGATGTTCGATGTTCGAAATTAAATGTTTGGATCTACGCCCCTAGGAGGAATCGAACCTCCGCACATGGCTTCGGAGGCCAATGCTCTATCCACTGAGCTATAGGGGCTTGATTCGAACATCGGACATCGAATTTCGAACATCGTATCTTTTTTAGCATTAGGGAAAAAAACGATGTTCGATGTTCGAAATTCGATGTCCGATTCAAGAGACCAGTGGTGGTGCGATCACATCTTTATCAGCCGCCATGAACTCCACCGGCTGAGTCTTCACTCGAATATTTCCATGCACCCGAACCTGACAGCCAAGACGAAGATTAGGATTGGTAAAATTTTTCAACTGCTTCTCTTCGGTCGCCGTGCGTACACTGACATCCCCCTCCTGTCGGCTAGGAAAAATCTCGACCATGCAGGCATGACAAAAACCCAAACCGCAACTATTGAAAATTTTGTGGATCCCTCGATAAATGGAAACATCGTTGAGCTGCGCAATCTTTTTTAAATTGCGCCCAGCATTGACATTACAAGTTTTCCCTTCACGCTCAAAATAAACCAACGGCATAAAAAATCCCTTTCCTACGCTTCATCTAATTTAAATAATTTTCTCACCAACGAAGCAAAATCATCCTGCCCGATCACCTGCTCCCCCTCTTTGAGGGTCACCATCGGGTCATGCAATATTTTGTGAACAATCGCAAACGCCATGCTTTCGACCATCTCCCGTTTATCCCCATTGAGCTCTGGCATTTTTTGAAAGAGCTTCTCTAATTCATGACGACAGATTTTATCAAACTTTTTTGCAAGGGAAGAAAGGGTCGGAACCATCTCGAGCGCCTTAAGCTCTCTTTGAAAATTCATTACCTCTTTCTCTATCACCCCTTTGGCACGCTCCGCCTCTTGAATCCGTGCAAATTTATTGACCTCCACCACCCCTTCAAGATCATCAACATCATAAAGATAAACATTGGGAATCTGATTCACTTCAGGGGAAACATTTCGCGGAACAGCAATATCGATAAAAAACATCGGTCGGTTTTTTCGTTGTCGAATCGCATTTTGCACCTCTTGAACCCCTACCAAATAATGATCAGCCGCCGCTGAAGTCAAAATGATATCGACATCCAAAAACCATTTGGTGAAATTTTCAAACGGGATGCACTCCCCTCCTACCTGTTCGGCAATCTCCTGTGCATGTTGAAGTGTGCGATTGGCGATATATAATTTTTCGATGCCGGAACTCTTGAGATGCCGCATCGCCAACAACCCCATCTTTCCAGCACCGAGCACCAAAACCTTTTTCCCTTTCAAATCCCCAAAGATCTGCTTGGCCAAAACCATCGCCGCATAACTGACCGAAACAGGGTGTGCCCCAATCGAAGTTTCTGTCCTAACTTTTTTGGCGACGTGGAAAGAACGATGAAAAAATTTATTAAGGAATCGGTCAACCACCCCGAGCTCACTCGCCTGACGATAGGCCTCCTTCATCTGGCCCAAGATCTGTGGTTCCCCTAGGATCATGGAATCAAGACCGGAGGCAACTTTGAATCCGTGTCGAATCGTTTCAACCGCCTCGTAAAAATAGGCATGTTTTTCGAAGGTAAAAGGATCGATCTTGAAGAAGTTGGAGCAGAATTGGATCAGCTGCTCTTTCGCCAAAGAGGTATGTCGTGAGGCACCGTAGAATTCGACTCGGTTGCAGGTGGAGAGAGCGACCAATTCTTCAATGTGAGGAAGTTGAACCGCGTGGGAAAGAAACTGATCCGCCTTGACGTTAGAAACCGCCAAAGTTTCTCGCATCTCAATCGGGGCGCTACGATGGTTAATTCCTAAAACAAATAGCTTCATGAACCGTGTTGAACTCCTAAAAAAGTAAACAGAATCACGACAAAACCGATCAGGGAAAGCAAAACCCCTCTTCTCCCCCTCCATCCCGCGGCAAATCGGGCCTGCAGGAACAGGGCATAGATTAACCAAGCAATTATAGCCCAAAGCTGGCGGGCGTCCTCAAAAAAATAAAAACCGGTCACACTTTTCGCCCAAATGGCACCGGTCAAGATTCCACCACTCAACAAGGCAAAACCGACGGTCAGCGCCTTAGCATGAATTTGCTCTAAAATCTCCAGGCTTGGTAACCTCAAAAAAAACTTAGGGAGCACTTTATACTTCAGTTGGAACTCCTCAACAATAAAGATCATTCCTAAAATAAAGGTGAGAGTAAAAATGGCGAGAGCCAGGAAGCTGAAAATGAGATGAACACTCGCCCAAGGGCTATGCATCCAGGCGGAACCGGAGCGATAGTTTTCGGAGGAAAAAAGAGACAATAAATAAAACAAAGCGACGATGGGGAGGATGAGTGCTCCAATGAGCTGGAATCGATATTTTTGATTAAGCACTAAAAAGGCCAAGACGATAATCCATCCGGTGAAGAGATAACTGACGGTGGAGGTAGTGAGGAACGGGTATCCACTTTGGACAAAATGATAGGCGAGCCACCCGGCATGAAAGATCCACGAGACCCAAGTGATCCTGGTCGCAAAAACCGCGAGTTTTGGCTGATTAAAAATAAACGGCAAAAGATAAAGAAACCCCGCGATGAGGTAGAGGCTTAGGGTGAGATAGAAAATGATGTTCATGAACAAATACATTCAAAGGTTCACTTTAACGATGTTCGATGTTCGAAATTTGATATTCGATCCTACAATTTAATCCGCGGATCAATATAAGCATACAAAATGTCGGTGAGCATATTGACCAAGATAAACAGGAAGGCAATGACTAAAACCCCCCCTTGCACCACCGGATAATCCCGCCGCTCGATCGATTGAATCAATAGAGAACCTATCCCCGGCCAATTGAATACTTTTTCGGTCACCACCGTCCCCGCCAACAAGGCGCCAAATTGTAAACCGATGATCGTGACCACTGGAATCAAGGCGGAACGAAATGCATGCTTCAGCAATACCTTCCACTCCGGCAGCCCCTTCGCCCGAGCAGTTCGCACATAATCGGCCCGCATCACCTCCAACATCGAAGCACGGGTCATCCGAGAGAGAATCGCGGCGAGCCCCGTTCCCAACGTCACGGCGGGGAGAATGATCGATCGCACCCCTTCATCCCCTGAAACTGAAAACCAGCCGAGGTGAATAGAAAATAACAAGATCAATAAAGGGCCGAGATAAAAGTGTGGAATCGAAATCCCAAAAAGGGCGAGCGACATGGAAGTATGATCGATCACGGTATCCCGACGCACCGCCGAGATAAAACCGAGGGGAATCGCTAAACCGACTGCAATGAGAATCGCCACCAGTGCCAATTTTAAAGTTGGAAAGAAATGCTCCAACAATAACTTGCTCACCGGCCTCTGATCGTAAATCGATTTTCCCAAATCTCCATGCAACAGCCCGCTGACAAACATACTATGCTGCACCCAGATCGGCTTATCCAAATGCAGCTCCCGCACCAACCGCGCCCGATCGGTCGCCATCGCCCGTTCCCCTAAGATGAAATCGACCGGATCACCGGGGATGATGTGGACGAGGAAGAAGACGATCGTCACTACACAGTAGAGAATAGGAATAAGGAAAACCAATCTTTTGAGGAAATAGTTGAGCATAATTAATTAGACCAGGGACCAGTGACAAGGGACCACTGACCAAGAACTAAAAACACTGAATATTTTTTTCTAGAGTTAAAATTATTAGTCACTGGTCCCTGGTCACTTGTCACTTGTCCTTCCCCCCAACTTCCACATTTACCAGTCCAAGCAACGAAGCATCCGGCCTTAAAACATATCCACTCACCTCCGGGCGCATAAACACCACATTATCTTCATACCACAAACTCACGTAAGGGAGATCCTCCGCAATAATTTTTTGGATCTTGGAATAATATTCTTTTTGCACCGCTGGATTGGTTTCCCTCCTAGCCGAATCTAGCAACTGGTCGACTTCGAAATTTTTATAATATCCTCGATTGGCACCGTTCGGCGGAGTCTGGGAGGAATGAAAGGCATAATAATAAATATCCGGATCGGTCACCCCCACCCAGGTCGAGGAGTAAATTTGAAAATTGCCGGTCTTGATATCTCGAAAAAAAGTCCCCCATTCAAAAGACTCCACCTTCAAATCGATCCCGATCTGTTTCAGATCTTGCGCAATCGCCCGCCCCATCATGATTCGATCTCGTTTGTTGGAGGTTTTATAAGTCAACGTCAATCGAGACAATGGCCCGTCTCCATCGGGATCTTTAAATCCCGCCTCATCTAACAATTTTTTGGCTCGCTCCGGTTCAGAAAGATATTGTTTCACTTCCCCTTCATAAAACCAGTTACTGGGGGCCAACAGCCCACTCGCCTTTCGGGCAAATCCTTTCAGTCGGTGTTGAATAAGACGATCTCGATTAATCCCCAACGCAATCGCTTCTCGTACTCGACGGTCTTGAAATTGGGGATCTCTTAGATTGAAGGCCAAATAGGCGTAATTGATCCCCGCTTCAGAAACTCTTTTAAGCTGAGTATGCTTGATCAACCAGTCGGACATCACGAGCGGAATCGCGTTCTGAACGAGGTCAGTTTCTCCACGCAACAATTGTAGCACCCGTGTCGTATCGTCCCGCACCGTTTGAATCTTTAGATATGGGATCTTGGGAGCCCCTTCGAAATAAGCGTCGAACCGTTTGAGTTGTACCCACTGATCCTGCTTCGTTTTGTCGAACTGAAAAGGACCGGTACCGATGGAACGCTGGGTAAAAGGAATTTTGCTGATCTCATCTGATTGGTCAGGGATGATCCCCGCCGTCAGAGCGGTGAGAAAGGGGGCAAACGGCTCTTTCAACTCAATCTCGAAGATCTGCGGCGTAATGATCCGGATTTCTTTAATTTTTTTAAATGTATCCCGAAGCGGAGAACGGTTTTTGGAAATTAAGATGGTTTGGAAGGTGTAACGAACGTCGTTGGCTGAAAACCCTCTGCCGTCATGGAATTGAACCCCTTCCCGAAGATAAAATCGCAGCACCGTTTTTGAAAGGTAATCATACCGCTCCGCCAAATCAGGAACCAATTGTAATTGATCATCATATTTCAACAGCCCATTAAAGATCAGGTGTTGCAACTTACTCGAATAGGCATCTTGCGGATAGCGGGGATCGAGGCTGGCAGGATAGCTTTCAATCGCCACCCGAAACGCATCGGGATTTGCTGAATGTGAACAGCCCAACAGACTTAAAAAAAATAGTCCACAGAGGATAAAGATTTGACGATTCTTCATTGTCGAAAACCGATGTTGGTGTTAGATTTTCCTCGTCTGCAGGCAAAGCCTAAGCATTGAAGTTAAACGGGGTTAGCACAATTTCCTTTTTTATACACCGGTAGTTTTATGAAAAACCTATTTCGAGATCCAGCACTGCTCATTCAATGCCTCAAGATTTTTGTGGCCTCTTCATTTTTACTGACCTCTTTCGCTTTTTCAGAGAGCTCCAATTCCAAACCGCTTTTACAAAACAATCAAAATCTCCTGTTGGCAAAAAAAGACAAAGCTGTCGACGATCAACCAAAGGTAAAAAAAGAGAAAAAAAGTAAAAAGAAAAAAGGGACTACGACAGAAACTTCAATACGCAAAAATTCTCTCACCAACGAAAAAGGGAGAAAGCTGATCCACTATAGCTTTGAAACTCCGAAGGCACTGGAACCTGCGGTTGAATTTTGGAAAAACATCTACACCAAATATGACAAACGGTTTGAGGTATTTCACGACACTAAAAATCTCGCGATCATCTATTCAGTTTTGAATTTCAGCGATCTCTACGAGAGTGCCTATGTCTTATCCGAAGAGGTGCGTGCCGTGAGATCAGAGCGCGTGAAGGCTGAAAAAGAGCGAATTCGAAATGTCCTGCTGAGTCTTTCGAGTAAGACCTCGGAAGACCCAAGAACCAAAGAAGAAGATGAAATCTATCAACTGTTTAAAAACGACCGTAACCCGGAAAAATTTTATGCGGCGACGGAAGAGGGGAGAATTCGCAGTCAAACCGGAATCAAAGACAAGTTTATGACCGGCATTGAGATTTCTGGTGCCTATATGGAGGAGATCGAGGATATCTTCACCAGTTATGGTCTGCCGGTGGAACTCACTCGTATGGTCTTCGTCGAATCGATGTTTAACACCAAGGCAAAAAGTAAAGTCGGCGCCAGTGGCATCTGGCAATTTATGCCCGGAACCGGAAAATTATACCTCAATATCAATAGCATTGCGGATGAAAGAAATGATCCCATTTTAGCAAGTCATGCCGCCGCGAAATTACTCAAGGCCAATTACGATGCATTGGGAACATGGCCGCTTGCGATCAATGCATACAACTCGGGGCGGGTCACCATGTCTCGCGCAGTGGACGCAATGGGGACCACCGATATTTCTCAAATCATCCAATACTATAATCAGGGGATCTATGGCTTTGCCTCACGAAATTTTTATCCTTGTTTCCTCGCCGCTTTGGAGGCCGCCAACCATTATCCGGAATATGTAGGAGAAGTAAAAAAACTCTCTCCTAAGCCTCATGAATATTATTATTTAGAAACTCCGCAAACTTTTGAGCAAGTCGCCAGCATGACAAGAACTGATCTGGGAGAACTGATGTTCATGAACCCCCACTTCTCGGATCGAGTGGTCAATGGCTCCCAAAAAATCCCTGAAGGATACGCCGTACGTGTTCCCAAAGGGGGACAAAGGCAATTCACCCAGACCGAAAAACCATCGAGCAAAGAAAGCATGATCTCTGACTTAGCTCCCGAGAAAGAAACAAGTCGCTCCGGCGCTTCACCAAAAACCGATCTTCCGGCGATAGAGGGAATTTCGACGGAACCGTAGGGGCTAACTCGTTCCCACGCAGAGCGTGGGAACGAGTTATAGAAGAAACTTCAACGGAACCGTTATCATATTCAATCGTTCTCCTGCTCTGCGGCTAGCCGGAACAGAAAACTCCAGAACCAATGATCATAAATTTCGGACAAATATTGACTTTTGTCCGACAGCCTGTTAAAATCTCTATTAATAGGAGCTTTTTTGATGCAATCCCTTTCCTCCGAATTTGTTAAGATTTCAGCAAGAGTCCCCAAATCTCTTATCAAACGGGTCAGCCGACTTCATCCAAAAGAAAGTCTTTCCGAATTATTGCGTACTCTGATGGAAGGAGAAGTCCTTCGCCAGAAAGTTCTTAAAGCTCATCTAAAACTATATGGTCGTTTCAAACCCGAGCACTTTGATGAAAGCCTTCTTTGATACCACCGTTTACATTAATACCTTCTTTAAAACTCTGCTTCCGCGAGAAGAATTCATCAGACTCTTTTCATTATACGATATCGTGGTGTGCCCTATTGTAAAACACGAACTCTTGTTAGGAACTATCCATCCAAAAACTAAAAAGGAACTTGAGCATTTTTTTGACCGCTGCCCTGTTATAGAAGCTCCCCACCGAAAAATGTGGGAAAAGATGACTGAATTAATGAAAAGTTTAAAATGGCGAGAAAATAGACAACAAAATGATCTTTTGATTGCCTTAACTGCCCAAGAAGAAAATGCGGCACTTATTACCTATGATAAACATTTTGAGATGATTCATAAACACATATCATTCGAACTGGTGCTGTTAAAGGAATGATAATATGAAAGACGCCCTCCAAAAAATCCTCTACCACCGAAAAAAAACTCCTCTATTGGTTGAAGGTTACTCCCCCTGCGCTGTCCTGGTTCCGATCTTTCTCAAACAAGGGCGTTACTTTGTTCTCTTCACAAAACGAAGTTTAGAAGTGAAAGATCACAAGGGGCAGATTTCGTTTCCTGGAGGACGGTTTGAACACCAAGATCAATCTTTACTAGAAACCGCCCTTCGCGAAACTACCGAAGAGATTGGAATCCCTTCCCATCAAGTTGAGGTATTAGGAGAACTAGAAGACCTACTCACCCCGACCAAATACCGTATCACCCCCTTTGTCGGAATGATCCCCCACCCTTTCCCTTATTTGTTGAATCAAGAGGAGATCCAAGAAATTATTGAAGTTCCACTCGACCATTTGTTGGAACCGAAAAATCAACACCACGGACGTCTTGAATCTTTTGAGGTGCAAACTGAGATCCCCTACTTCCAATACCATCACCACATCATTTGGGGGGCGACTGGCAA
Source organism: bacterium (assembly GCA_041746775.1). Lineage (GTDB taxonomy): Bacteria > UBA10199 > UBA10199 > DSSB01 > DSSB01 > JBGTGJ01. Next base: position 214 of record JBGTGJ010000209.1, on the reverse strand, counting down.
GATTACTCGCGAGTTGGTCGACCTGATCAAGAATCATTAAAAACCACCTATAAAATAAACAGATTTTCTCCAATTTCGGTAACTTCTAGTTTTCGATACACCCCTTGACTTACTGCATCAAAACTTCAAAACTCCTTATCTCAAGCAAAATTTATCAAATCAAAATTACCGGTTGTTTCGGCAGCTCTAAATCAAAGATAATGTCAAAATAGGT
>JBGTGJ010000208.1:0-5262 GCA_041746775.1 bacterium | reverse complement strand
TGAGGGGTTTTGGTCCCGGAGACAAGGCCACTGGAACCAAGAATCCAACAACTAAAAAAGCCGTTGGCGCAGGGACCAAAACCCCTCAGGCCCCCGGAACAAACACCTTATTCCCAGTCTAAAGCCCCCCGCCTCCACTCGTAAAACAACCCCACCCCAATCATCAAAAGAAACAAAACCATCGACCCAAACGCAAAGCCCCCCCACCCAACCGATTTAAACTCCTTGAGTACAATCGCCCACGGAAGCAAAAAAACCACTTCAACATCAAATAATAGAAAAATCAGCGCCACGATAAAAAATTTTACCGAAAATCTCTCTCGCGCATCCCCCGTGATCGGCACACCACATTCGTAGACATCTAACTTGGACGGAAGTGGCTTTTTTGGACCAAACAAATAAGAGAGTAGAATGAAAGCCCCAGAAAAAACAACCCCGAGTGCCAATACAAAAAGTACAGGCAGATAATTTTGAAAATTTGTTTCCATGTTTGATTACAGCAACAAATTAGCCGAGGAGAGTGTCAACACCGCTAAAGACTTCCAAAAGATTCCGAACACGATCGTGGCAATAGCAAACCCGGTCAGCATTCGCACCAAACCAACATTTTGCACCAACGTACGATCATCCGCAGGATCATCGAAGAACATATATTTCACAATCCGCACATAGTAATAAAGACTAATCACACTATTAGCGACACCAAAGAGGGCCAACCAATAAAGTTTTGCCTTGATCACCGCGGTGAAGATATAAAATTTTCCGACAAACCCAACGGTGGGCGGGATCCCGGTAAGAGAGAAAAGAAAGAGTGCCATCGCAACAGCAATCAACATCCCTTTGCCAGACCGTTTGGAGAGCCCTTTATAATCTTCGATATTCTCCGTGTTCAGTTCGTTGAACACATAGATGGCCACACCAAACGCCCCTAAATTCATAATGAAATAGGTGAGCAAGTAAAACAGGACTCCACGAATCCCCTCCGTATTCAACGAAGCGGCAGCCATCAACATATAACCAGCATGCGCAATCGAGGAGTAAGCAAGGAATCGTTTGATATTGGTCTGCTGAATCGCCACCAAGTTACCAAGCGTCATCGTCGCAACGGCAAAGACTCCGATTAAAGTGGAGATATCGATATATTTTAAGGGGATAAAAAAACCATCCTGATATTGCGTGAGCGCGGTATAAACAAATCGAAGAATGATCGCAAACCCCGCTGCCTTAGGCCCTACCGAGAGAAACGCTGTCACCGGAGTCGGCGCCCCCTGGTAGACATCGGGGGTCCACATGTGGAACGGAACTGCAGAAACTTTGTAACCAAAACCGGCAAAAGCCATTAACAGTCCGACAAACAGAGTCGCCCGTTCCGCCGGATTTTCCTGAAGAAATAGTCGAATCTGAATCGGATCGAGGGAGCCGGTTACTCCGAAAATAAAAGAAAGCCCGTAGATCATGATCCCGCTAGCTGTCGCTCCATATAAAACATATTTCAGAGCGGCTTCCGCAGAACGGCGCGAACCTGGGAGATACCCCACCATGACAAAGGAAAGAATACTGACTAACTCAAGCCCCAAATAGATCATCAACAAATTACTCGAAGCCGCCAACACCCCCATTCCAATCGTCACACCCACTAGCATTCCCCAATATTCCGCCGTCGTATTTTTTAAATCGTTGGATCGAAGTGAAAGATAGATCGTGAATAATGAGGTCGCCGCACAGAACAGTCGGAAAAAATTAGTAAACGGATCGACCGTGATCATTCCAAAGAAAACCCGAGCTTTGGGGAAATTCCATCCATAGATCGTAAGCAAGATAGCAAGCACTAATCCGATCGCCGCAATCAGTGGCGAAAGATAACGCTTCCTTTCAAATCTTTTGGGAAGGTCCAAAAGAAAAATCAACACGAACGTGAGCGCCAGCACCGACTCAGGAAGAAAATACCAAAGGCTAGCAATGTTATCTAATGGTTGCATGTTAGAAACCTAAAATTGAAGCGACTTTTCCACCATACGGTAGCAGCATCTGATTGATCCCATTTAAGGTCACTTGCATCATGTCAATGGCCGGCTTCGGATAGACCCCCAAAATAAGCACGATTAAGGCAAGTGGAAGTAAGCACAACACTTCTCTTTTATTGATATCAGGAAACCCTTTATGTTTCTCATTCACCGGCCCCAAGAAAACCCGCTGCATCGTCCAAAGCATGTAAGCGGCAGTGAGAACAACCGAAGTAACCGCGATCGCGGTGAGCCCAGGCCAATTTTTATAAGCACCGAGGAAGACCAATGCTTCACTAATAAATCCAGATAGCCCCGGCAGACCCAACGCTGCAAAAAAGGCGATCGCCGTCCAGACCGCATAACGCGGCATCGTGGTCGCTAAACCACCAAATCCGTTTAAGTCACGATGATGGGCGCGGTCATAAATAATCCCGACGATGAGGAATAGTTGGGCAGTGATCGTTCCGTGATTAAACATTTGCAAGACCGCTCCATTGATCCCTTCACTGGTGAATGATGCCATCCCCAGCAAGCAAAATCCCATGTGACTGACCGAAGAATAAGCGATCAACTTTTTAAAATCCTTCTGCGCCATGGCACAGAGCGCACCATAGATAATATTGATGACTCCGAGGACTGCGATCCACTTGACCAATTGAACCGTGATGTCAGGAAAAAGCGGGAAATTAAAACGTAGCATCCCGTAAGTTCCTAGCTTCAGGAGAATCCCTGCCAGAATGACGGAAATCGCCGTCGGTGCCTCAACGTGCGCATCCGGCAACCATGTGTGAAACGGAAAGACCGGCACCTTGATCGCAAAGGCGATAAACAATCCTGCCCAGCAGGCTACGCGGAATGAATTCGATTTCAACGGCCCGAGGTGCAGCACCTGATCTCGCAGTGCAATGATGTTGAAAGTATTCCCATCACTATAAAGGTATAAAGCAACCATCACCAGAAGCATCAAGACCGAACCAACCAAGGTATATAGAAAAAACTTAATCGCCGCATACTCTCGTCGCGGCCCCCCCCAAATCCCGATAAGGAAGTACATCGGAAGCAGCATGATTTCCCAGAAGACGAAGAAGAGGAAAAAATCGAGCGCCACAAACGTCCCCATCATCCCAGTCTCAAGCAAGAGGAAGAGTGCAAAATACCCCTTCACCTGTTTGGTGATATTAAAACTCGCAATAATACAGATCGTGCTAATCAAGGCAGTGAGGATCACCATGGTTACGGAAAGTCCATCGATCCCCATGTAGTATTGAATATGGAAAGGCTTAATCCAGTCGATCGGTCCTTCCGCCAATTGAATAACGCCACTGGCTCGATCAAAATCAAAAAACAACTTCACTGCCAAACCTAAAGCGGGAAGGGTTGCCACCAACGCAACCCATTTCACCAATGTCTCTTTCGCTTTGGGAATGAAAGGGATCACCAACAGACCCAAGAGTGGAGAAAAGGTCATTGCCGTTAAAATAGGAAAATTTTGCATGCTAAACTCCGATCTAAATTAACTTCCAAATCATCAACACCAACACCCCCGCCATCGCCCCATAAAGATAATTCTGAATGCGCCCGGTCTGAACCTTACGCAATTGTGAACCGGCATAGATCATCGAGTTGGCCGTCAAATTGACCGCACCATCCACGTAAAAGTTGTCGACAAACCCGCTGATTTTGGCGGTGAATCGGGTGACCGTTCCTGTTAAATTAACAAATCCATCAATCACGATCTGATCAAAGGCAGCCAAGAAATTGTTGAGACGCAGTAGGTTATTGACCACGAGCCATTGATAAAATTCATCGACATAAAATTTATCGTGTACCCAACGGTGAAGTCGAGGGAAGCGCTGCACAAATTGGTTGGGGATCTCTTTATGTCGGACGTAAGCAAAAATCGCAAAATAGATCGAAGCGGCTGCCAAACCAACGGAGAGGATCATGAGAAAATATTCGATCAAGTGAACTTCGTGATGAATCGCCGCGCCACCATGAACGGCATGGGCAAAAACAGGATGCAACCATTCTTCAAAAAGATTCGGGATGTGGAAGAAATGCCCCAAGGCGTAAGGGATTCCAAGAAAACCTCCAAAGACCGAAAGAATCGCCAACACTACCAAGGCAAATAACATCGATTTCGGAGATTCATGAGGGACATGAGCTTCATGTCCGTGCGGCTCATGTTCATCTTCTTCATGATTCACAGCGGCAATTTCGTGTTTTCTTTCCCCCAATTTTCCAAAGAAAGTCATGCTAACAGCGCGGAACATGTAAAACGCCGTCCCCATCGCTCCTAAAAGCCCCAGTCCCCACAGGAAGTAGAACCAAGATTGATGTCCGCCACTCTCGAAAGTCTTCCAAAGGATTTCATCTTTGCTGAAAAATCCAGCGAAGGGGAAAATTCCGGCGATCGCGATCGTCGCCAAAAGAAACGTGCGATACGTCACCGGCATGTATTCCTTTAATCCCCCCATCCGACGCATATCTTGTTCGTGATGCATCCCCATGATGACCGAACCGGAACCGAGGAAGAGACAGCCTTTAAAGAAGGCGTGTGTGACGAGATGGAAAATACCAGCGGCATAGGCCCCGGTTCCCATTCCGAGAAACATGTAGCCGAGCTGTGAGACCGTGGAATAGGCCAAAACTTTTTTAATATCATTCTGCGCAAACCCAATACTTGCCGCGAATACCGCCGTCAGAGCTCCCACTGTCGCCACCACGACAAGCGCCTGTGGTGCGAGGGTGTAGAGAAAATTCATCCGCGCAATCATGTAGACCCCTGCCGTCACCATCGTCGCCGCATGGATCAATGCGGAAACTGGAGTTGGACCGGCCATCGCGTCTGGCAACCAGACATACAGAGGAATCTGCGCCGATTTTCCAGTTGCTCCGATAAAGAGAAGTAATCCAACCACCACCAGCACCGGCCATCCTACGACCGTAACATTTTGTAAGAGATGAACTCTCTCTCCGATCTCCTTGAAAGTGACCGTCCCTGCCCCTTGAGCATGCAGTGCCCAAAACAACAGCGCCATCCCGACGATAAAAGCAAAATCACCGATTCGGTTCACCACGAACGCCTTCATCCCTGCAACGGCATTAGGTTTGTGATTGAACCAAAACCCGATCAACAAATAAGAACACAACCCGACCCCTTCCCATCCGATGAAGAGCATCAGAAGGTTATCCCCCATCACAAGGAGACGCATCGCGAAGCAAAAAAGATTTAAGTAGGTGAAGAAGCGCGAAT
>JBGTGJ010000207.1:0-6665 GCA_041746775.1 bacterium | reverse complement strand
TATGATAAGACGTTAGTCGCGTGGTTCACCAATTTTAAAAAACATTGGCCAGAATTGGGTCGCAAGTATGGAAAGCGCGTCTTTCGGATGTGGACATACTATCTGCTCTCCTGCGCGGGGGCGTTTCGGGCGAGGGAGATTCAGCTATGGCAAGTATTACTCTCTAAAAACGGTCTTGCAGTGCCGCGAATTCGATAAAATTTAACAAAGCTTTTACCTGCGGAGTTGAAAAGTTTTAGGCTTGCCTAGTTTCAGGAAAAGAAAAAGCCACCTTTCCGTTGGTAGCTTTTTCTTTGGTCAGGAAATTTTAGTTTTCTACAACGAAAGAAATCTTTGTATTTACGCGAAACTTCGCGACCTTATTGTTTTCGATTAAGGCCTGGGTTTCTTTGAGGTAAACGCTTTTGATGCCATGTACCGACTTGGCAGCTTCGCTGACAGCGATGTTAATGGCATCTTCGATCGATTTCCCTTCAGCTAATACTTCAATGACTTTGACAACGGGCATAAAGACCTCCTTTAAACATGGTTAAAAAAATAACTTTATCAAGAAAAAGTTGGGAACCCAAAAGAATAATTTAAAAGTTTTTATTTAGATTTAATTTTCACAGCACCACTTCATACCCTGAGAACTCGGGCGGCCCCGCGATCAGCCCCTGAGATCCCCCTTGGGCATGCGCCTTGCGGAACGCTTCTGATTGAGTCCAGTTGCTGAACGCTTGTTGGCTCTCCCACTGAGAATGGGAAATGTAAGTACTGTTTTCCCCTTTCAGTAAATGAAACTCTTGAAAACCTGGCACTTCATTTAAGTAAGTTTCACGACTTTTCCAAACCTCTTCAAAAGCCATCTCTTTACCGGCGATCACGCGGAATTTATTCATCGCAATAAACATCAGTTCCTCCTTGTTGTTAGGACTCGTGGAATGCCTCTATTAGATTAACCATTAATATTAATTATTTCAATTGGTTATATTAAAATATTGTTTATCAAAAAATCTTACTAACATAAGGCAACAGATAAGGCTTTTAATCCGATAATAAATAGGGTAAATTGCAAAAAAGAGGGCCCGTTTATGATCCCAAATCATGAAAAGCATTTTAACAAAGAAAAAGTTACTTTGACGCTAAGCCCACGTTTTCTGAAAGAAGTGGATCGATGGTCGAAGGAAGAGAAAATTAAATCGAGAAGCGCGGCGATTGAAAAATTGATCGAGCAATGGATTTTAGAAAGAGGAAGAAAACGCCTTGAGGCCGAGACCGAGGCTTATTACCTTTCGCTTACTTCTGCTGAAAAATCGGAAGATAAAGAATGGGCTTCTCTTTCAAGTAATCAAGCTATTCATCGATCTGAAAAGTAAGAACTTCATGGAATCCTTTCCACGTTGTGGTGAAATTTATCTAGTTCAAATCCCCAATAAACCTAAAGGCGGAAAAGAGCGCCCCGCCTTGATTGTGTCTCTCGATGTGAGAAATCGATTGGCTGAGGATGTGATCGCTATTCCTCTCTCCACCAATTTACGACAGGCACCCACTCATGTTTTAATTAAGAAGGGTATTGGGGGATTGCGCAAAGATTCGATGGCCAAGTGTGAACAGATCACGACTCTTGATAAGACTCTTTTAATCCGGGGTCCTTTTGCGGGGAAGGTTTCTCAAGAAATTCTAAAGGAAGTTTTCAGAGGCATTATGAACGCCTTGGAAATCTCCCATTGAATTTAAGAATTACGACTCCTTTCCCGGAACAAACATCTCATCCACTTGAATCATGAATATCCGATTGGCTTTTGTCCACACAAACGGATAACAAGAAAAAATGAAACAAGCACAATGGATCATGGAGTCTCAATTGGGGCTCCTCTATCTAGTCGCTTCGGAACAAGGGCTTTTGGGGGTTTTCTGGAAGAAACAATCGGCTCCCTTAGTAGAGTCACTGAGAAATTCGAAAACAGAAATACAAATACTCTCGCAGGCAGTGGTGGAGTTGGATGAATATTTTCATGGCCAACGAAAAAAATTCGAACTGCCACTCCAAGCGAACGGAACTTCGTTTCAAAAAATAGTTTGGGATCAACTGCGCAAGATACCTTACGGAGAGACCTGTTCATACCGAGAGATTGCCCACCGCATCAAAAACGAAAAAGCGGTTCGCGCCGTCGGCACCGCTAACGGAAAAAATCCGCTCTCCATTATTATTCCGTGCCATCGGGTAATTGCTGCGGATGGATCGATGGGTGGATATTCCGGTGGATTAGCAATGAAGGCCAAACTTTTAGAGTTGGAGCAGAGGAATCGGGGAGTTTGACCTTAAACTTTTTCTAGATGCCCCATTTTTCCGTTTTGATAATCTTTGATCGCTTCGCGAATTTCCTCTTCAGTATTCATGACGAAGGGACCGTAACCAGCAATCGGTTCATCGATCGGTTCTCCGCTCATCAGTAATGCCCTGAGATCTTGCTTCGCTTCGAGCTTGATCTTATCTCCCGAACGATCAAAGAATGCGACTTCTTCCTGATCCGCGGTCTCTATGCCATTCAATAGGACACTCCCGCGCAGGACCAGCAGCTCTGCCGTGTGCCCTTCAGGCAAATTTAGTTCAACAGGATTGCCAGGTTTAAGTTTCAAATCCCAGAGATTGACAGGAGTAAAGGTGAGGGCTGGTCCTTTTGTTCCCAATAACTTTCCAGCGATTACCCGCGCCATTCCTGCATCGTTTGCGAACTTAACGGCCGGGATCTGACGATCCAAAATATCCTGATAGCGAGGCGAAGACATCTTGAACTTTTTGGGAAGATTCACCCAAAGCTGCACCATCTCCAGCGTTCCCCCCTTGCGAGCAAACTCACGGCCGTGCAGCTCTTCATGCACCACGCCGGAGGCGGCGGTCATCCACTGAACGTCGCCGGGACCGATCTTACCGCGGTGTCCCGCTGAGTCGCGATGTTCCACTTCTCCCTGATAGACGATGGTTACGGTTTCAAAACCGCGGTGAGGGTGTTCGCCAACACCAAGCCGCTCCTCGGTCGGTGGAAATTCTGCAGGGGCTGCATAGTCCAAAAGCAAAAATGGGCTGATCGAAGCGCCAGAACTATCGTAGGAAAACATCGAACGGACAGGAAAACCGTCGCCAACCCAATGACCGGCGGGACTTTTTCTGATTCTTATTAATTTTTTCATACAGACCCCCTTCATTTTTTTTCCTCGGATAATCTTAAAGATAAGTTGTTTGGTTTAAAAATCCAGTAGGTAACTATAAGAAAAGAAATATTCCGTTATAAATTAGGCTTTAAGCCGATACCCCTTTTTGAAGATCCACCCGACAGTCGCCATACATAGGATCATAAAGACCAAGGTCATTCCCAGACTCACACCAACACGAACATCCGAAATTCCATAAAAGCTCCAACGGAAACCGCTGACTAGATAGACGACCGGATTGAAGAGGGTAATTTTCTGCCAGAGCGGTGGCAGCATGTTGATCGAGTAAAAACTCCCTCCTAGAAATGTGAGCGGAGTGATTATTAGCATTGGTACAACTTGAAGTTTTTCAAAACCGTCTGCCCAGATGCCGAGGATGAAACCGAAGAGGCTGAAGGTGACTGCGGTCAGTACGAGAAAGGCGATCATCCAGACCGGATGAGCAATGTGGAACGGAACGAAAAATCGTGCAGTGGCAAGAATGAGTAGGCCTAGCATGATCGATTTAGTAGCAGCTGCACCGACGTAGCTGAGGACAATTTCTATGGAGGAGATCGGAGCAGAAAGAATTTCGTAGATCGTGCCGGTGAATTTCGGAAAATAAATACCAAAGGAGGCGTTGGAGATGCTTTGAGTTAATAGCGAGAGCATGATTAATCCAGGAATGATGAATGCTCCATATTGCACTCCATCGATCTGGGTCATGCGTGAGCCGATGGCGGAGCCGAACACGATGAAATAAAGTGAGGTGGAGACCACCGGAGAGACGATGCTTTGAAACAGTGTGCGCCAGGTGCGGGACATTTCGAAAAGGTAGATGGCGCGAATGGCGTAAAAGTTCATGATCGCTCCGTTACTAAACTCACAAAGATTTCTTCTAGCGAGCTTTGTTTGGTCTGAAGATCTTTAAAATCGACCCCAAGTTCACTGAGTCGTTTTAATAAAACAGCAATTCCCGTATGCTCGTGTTGGGCGTCGAAAGTGTAGACCAGTTCATTTCCTTCATCGGATAACTCTAACGGATAGTTGTCGAGCGCGCTCGGTATCTGTTCAAGTTTGTTCTGAAGGTGCAAAATGAGCTGCTTCTTGCCAAGTTTTTCCATCAGCATCGACTTATCTTCCACGAGAATAATTTCTCCTTTGTGGATCACGCCAATTCGATCAGCCATCTCTTCGGCTTCCTCAATATAATGAGTGGTCAGGATGATCGTGACACCGGAGGCACGTAATCCGCGCACCATTTCCCACATATCGCGCCGAAGTTCGACATCGACACCCGCCGTCGGTTCATCCAAAAACAAAATCTTCGGTTCGTGGGACAGCGCCTTGGCGATCATGAGCCGGCGCTTCATTCCGCCGGACAACGTAATAATCTTGTTGTCCTTCTTATCCCAGAGGGACAAATCTTTAAGCACCTTCTCAATGTGGGCAGGATTGGCCGCCTTACCAAAGAGGCCACGACTAAAGCTCACTGCATCCCAAACTGTCACAAAGGCATCCGTCGTCAACTCTTGCGGAACCAGACCAATCTGAGCTCGAGCTTTTCGATAATCTTTGATGATGTCAAAGCCGTTGGCCGACACGGTTCCGTGAGTTGGATTAACAATCCCGCAGACGATACTGATGAGAGTGGTTTTGCCAGCCCCATTCGGACCGAGCAGGGCGAAGATCTCTCCGCGATGAATCTCCAAGTTAACCCCTTTGAGCGCTTGGAAACCGGAGGCGTAGGTTTTGGTGAGATGGGAGATAGAGATGATGGGAGGCATGCGGCTTTATAGGAAAAAGAGTTCGGGTTTGGAAGCTGAATTGTTTGAGGGATAAATTCAATCAATGCAGCCCAACATCCTTTGCCAAATGACTCCTGTTAATCGCTTTGTAAGGATAGGCATTAGGATATCTTGATACGATAACCTGCTTCTCATGATTAGGGTCAATTTCGGCGAATTCGAAATAGATTTTATTTTCTTCGTGAATCACTCGTATCGGAAGAATGCCACGCAGTGAGCTTAAAACGAATGAAGTTTGGTATTGTCCTCCATCCCAGTAATAGACTTCAATACGATTAAAATCTGCGCTGAAATCAGCCCCTGGTGTCGCATAGGCGACTAAGTAATCGCTGATACTTTCTCCATCTTTTCCTGTCACCGTCCGGAGTTTTTGCCACGCCAGTGCTCTTCGGGAACGAGTATAATAAGAAATTTCCGCTGGTGGTTCGAGGTTGAAGTTACTTTTGAAAATATATCCCACTCGACCATCGCTGAGACGGACTTTATACCAAATATCTTTTTCTGTGGATTTGGGAGAAAACCGACCGGTGGTTGAATTGGATTTCCTAGTCGCCTGCCGTTCAAACATTTCGAAGCGAGTTCCGGTCGGTAATTTTTCAACCGGTGTTCCTTGTCTTCCAGGCTCTAGGCGAAAAAATGTGGGGGCGGTAATGATACCGGCGGCCTGAGGTTCTATCCCTTCAATACTTTTTTTCAGCTTCTGAAAACTCTCCATGAGCTCGGGTGTTCCCAAAGTGTAGGACTTCACAAAACCAGAATGCTTTTTATCCAGACGAATCTCAGTCCAATTATCCCCAGATCGGTTAGATTTTTTTGAATAAGCCTTTACTTGCTGGCCGTAGGTAAGGGTTGTTACTTCAGGGCTGAGCGGGTCGGGGCGTTGGTGCATCACGGTTTTACTGACAATGATAGAGGTAGGTATCCCTTGTGTCTGACACCCTTGAATGACGAATAGAGTGATGAAAATGTATTTAATCGGATGCACACCAACTCCCCTAAATTTAATTGCAACCTATTTTGGGGATATTTGCTAGAAAAAAATCCCTTTCCAGCAATAACCAACCATTAATCAGAAGAAAAATGGATTCGTAGGCTGGCTCGTGGTCTTTATGATTATCCTAAAAAACACTCCTTCCTCCCACCTAAGGAAAAGCCCCATTCCAAAATGGTGTTTCTCCTAATTGTCCTATCTATATTTCTCCAGTAATGTGGAATTAATCAGGCACTGATTGCAAATAGATATGTGCTTCAGCCGAAAGGCTGGGAGAAAGGAAGGAGTGGCTTATGTTATACTGGTCCATTACACTTTTTATTATTGCCCTCATTGCTGCGGTCTTTGGTTTCACAGGAATAGCTGCCGGCGCTGCATCCATAGCAAAAATACTGTTCTTCATATTTTTAGTATTGTTCGTGGTGTCGCTTATCGTTCCACGAATCCGTAGGACTGCGTAGCTATAAAAAGGAGAAACATTTATGGGTGAACATCTGAAAAATACTGCCGAAAAATTCGAACAAGAAGGAAAGGCGAAACTCAAAAAAGTCGAGTTCAGTTTAGCAGAGGATTTTCATAATTTGAGTCAAGCTACCAAGGATATTGCCACGGATTCTTATGGCGCGGTGAAAGACGAATTTAACGACCTCTATCAACAAGGACATGAAAAAGTCACCGAAGTGAGTGCGAAG
>JBGTGJ010000206.1:0-2007 GCA_041746775.1 bacterium | reverse complement strand
AATCTCAAGCCGATATCGAAGCAGAATTTGGCGACCTTTTATTCACTCTGGCGCAGCTTGCCCGGTTTCTCAAAGTGAATCCCGAGGATGCATTAAGAAAAAGTACAAACAAATTTCAAAAACGATTTCAGTGGATGGAAGGAAGGATCCGAGAACAAAATAGGTCGATGGAAGATTATCCGAAAGATGAGTTGGAAGAGCTGTGGAAGGAAGCCAAGTCATCCACAAAGAATGTGGAGAAGTTGTGAGTAAGTGAGTGAATAACTTTTTTTTTCTTGAAAGATCGAAGCGAACAGCAAATTGCCCAATTTTTGATCAATTATTTGCCAACTTGAGAAATTGTCATTCCTGCGAAAGCAGGAAACCATTTTATGTGAAAGACTTTTCCTTATTTTTTATTTGGAAGAAGAATGTATTTATAGAAAATGGATCCCGGATCATGTCCGGAATGACACTGGTTCAGTGAAAAAATATGCCGGTGGTCGGGGTCGAACCGACATGACCTTGCGATCACACGATTTTGAGTCGTGCGCGTATGCCAATTCCGCCACACCGGCATGTCCGCGAAAGCGGACCCACTAATGCTATTTTCCAATGCTATTGACGTGCTATTTTCGCATGTTCTCTAAACATTATCCGTCGCTTCCTCAAACTCCGGAACATCCTGCCTCCGCCAACCATCCACCTGACTCGCGGCCCGGACGCATCCCAAAGTGCATCGGTCTTGGCAAGATTTAAAACTGTAAAATTCTCGCTTAAGATCGTCCAAAGTATATTCCATCAGATCCTTCCGAAACACATGGCGGGTCTGAGAGCACCAACTAACCACCCCATTTTCATCGGTGTAGAGATAGCGACTTCCAGCTCGACACTTGAAAGGGGCAGTCCCCGATTGGATGAGATCGGAACGATAATCAGTAAACTCGGGAAAACTTTTGGGGATCAGCTTTTTGATCTTTTCAAAGATCGTCAATTCTTCAGCATTGAGTTTCACCTGACCGTCCGCTCCGTGGATGATGAGAACTCTCGGTTTGAATCCCATCTCTTTCGCATACTGAATCACCTCAAAGGTTTCTTGCGGAGGACAACTGCCGATGACGCCAGAAACAACGACATTAAACTTTGCATATTTCTGAAGAAGCTCAAGCCGTTTACGTAAACTATTAAGTACTTTCACCGTCATGTCGTTTGATTTTACCCCGTCGATCGAAATCTGCATGTCTTGTAAACCAGCTTCATTTAAACTTTCGATTCTTTCCTGACTCAAGTAAAAGCCATTGGTGATCATGCTGGTCTTTAAAAACTTCAGTTCATGCCGGCAATAATGGATGAGCTCGGGAAGATCAGGATGCATCGTTGGCTCACCCCCTGTGAGGTTAACCGCAAAGGTTCCGAGCTCTTTTAATTTCTGCAATCTTGCTTTCAAAGTATTTAGCGGAACCGGAGGGGAAGTCTTGTCGAACTCATTGCAATACCCGCAACTCAAATTGCACTGACGGATGACCACTAGCTGGGCAAACCAGGGGGAAAAGCGGGCTCTTTGTAATAAGTTTAATGACATAAAAAATAATAGTAGGGGCGCAACCTTGTGTTCGCCCATGGTTCCGCGTTATTCCGTGGTATCGGGCGATCACAAGGATTCGCCCCTACATGGAATGTTTTGTCTTGATCGATAATTTGGAAGCCTCATAACCAGACGACTTCAAACCCACCTCCGCCCTTACCAAATCCTCCTTATTATCCACCTCATACCAAACATGCTCATCAAACGGGATCGCCTGAATCTTTTCTCCCAACGAAGCCATCAATGGTAATACCTCTTCGACCACTGCTTTCTCCCCCTTTACCTCCACCGTCTTTTGAAAACTTTGACGGTAATTTGGCAAGTCATTTTTAGGGACATAGGTCAAACCAACATAACCGGCATCATAAGCGGTCAATCCTTTCGCCATGGTTAATAAGTATCGATCGGCATCGAGAACCACTTTCATTTCATCGTCAAGTAAC